>CAYJTX010000010.1:20524-21996 GCA_964372615.1 uncultured Bacteriovoracaceae bacterium
ACTCACGCCATCGGAGTTCATTGCGGCGCGGCAAAACATGTCGGAAATCTCCAATACTGTCCTAATGTCCGTTGATAAGCATTTTTCAAGACTGCAACGGGAGGTCCGATCTTCGTGCGGAGAAGTCTAGCGGTAGCTTCTCGATGACAGATGACCTGGCGAATACGATTGCTCACGAACTCGGACACGCCTGGGGTGGGCTCGCCGATCGTTATGGCGGAAGCCCCGATTCTCGCGAACGTCACTCGACAAATCTCATGGGCAGGGCCGCCCGGTGCAATCTCACCCGGTCACAAGTTCGGGCGATCTTTGAATTCAGGCGCAATGGAAAGGAAGAACAGTTCGAGTGAGAGGTACTCCAATCGCTTAAGCTGCCTTCTTGGTCACTACCTTGTATCGAAAGCCCAGCTCGGTCAGTATCCCGAGCAAAACGTCAAATGTCACTTTTGCTGTTCCGATCCCAGACTCGATTTGGGCGATACGACTCTGGCTAACGCCGAGATTCTTCGCGAGCGCCGCTTGTGAGAGGCCCTTTTTCTTGCGCGCGCTTACAATGAGAGCCATCAGCTTTTGCTTCTCGCGGACTTCAGCCGCATTCACTCCTAGAGACTTCGCGACTTCATCAACGGTCATTTCTTTCCAAGCCATTTCATACCTCCCGTAAACGTTTCAGAATGAGATCGATATCCTTCTTCTGAATCTGCTGCGTTTTTTTATGCGTCGCATGAACCATGTAAATCGCGGCGCCGCGCTTGATGTAATAAAAGAATCGCACCTGGCCGCCACGATCTTTGAATCGAAGCTCATGAAGCCCAGGATGGATGCTCGACAGGTTGCGACTGAGCGGCATCGCCAATACCTCACCATGGGTCAGTTTCACGACAGCATCGAAGAAATCCGCTTTCAGCTCACCTGAGAGCTCACTTAGAAACTCCTCGATAGGGCTTCGTCCTGACCCAGTCAGGTAGAACTTGACGCGCACGGTTGTTAGTATAACATATAGCTAATTATTAGTTAAAGATAATAATTGGGTTCGGCTTACTTGATGAAAGGACATCCGAAGGGGTCTGAACCCAGGCCAGGTTCCAGGAAGTTTGGTAGAAATTGTCTTCCGCACGAATACTGGAGCAAAGCCCCGTCGTGTTGTCGAACCCTCGACCTTGTGAGCCACAGCAGCGATTACAAAAAGAAGGCTAATCGGGTTTTCGAGTGGGTACTTTTTCATGATTTCAGAGCTGCGGCAGCATGCACGTGAGGACCTTCAGCCTGAGGTACTCTTCGTCGCGTAGCCCGTAGGCGCGCCGCTGGATCACTCGGATCTTGTTGTTGAGCCCCTCGACGAACCCGAGGGCGACCTTGTTCTCCGCCTCGCAGTAAGCCGCGATCCCGTCCCAGTGCTTGTCGATCATCCGGGCGAGGCGTACTTCTGGCCCTTGATGAACTTCCGGTCCCGGCCCGTCAGGCGCGCGTAC
>CAYJTX010000011.1:0-21511 GCA_964372615.1 uncultured Bacteriovoracaceae bacterium
TCCCTCTGAAAGGGACTGCAGGCGTCGAGGTCGAGCACCTCCCATGGAACCTCCCCGATGGGCTCGCCTGACTCGAAGTACCTGCCCAGCCGCTCGATCAGGTCGCCCAAGACGCCCGGAATCTCGGTCCGCGAGAGTGCCGACCCGACCTCACCTGGCCCCGTATCAAACCAATCAATTCGAGTGAGCAGCCCTCGCGAGCTCCAGGTGACAGCGATCGTTCCGACGGAAGTCTGAAACTGAAGATGATTCACGCTCGAGGCGGCCCTCGCGGCGCATTCTGTCACGGCAGGGTCGACGATCCAACGGGAAAGTCGCGCGCCCTGTCAGTCGCAGGGAACGCCGTTGGCAGGGAGAGGCGCCAGGACCCCGCTCATGGAGCTGACCAGGCTGTCACGGATAGCGCCGTTGATTTCGGCCTGCGAAGGTCCCCGAGGCTGAGGCGGAGTGACCGCATGGGGTTGGACAACCGAATGGGCCATGGGCGCCTGTGGGTTCGGGGCGGGGTCCAGTCGCCCGGACCAGCGTTCCATTTGCGTATACAACGTGCGGATCGCTCCCAGCCGACAGTACTCGAGTCCCGTCCGTGAAGAGTCCCGGTCGAACTCGATCACGAGCTTCTGCTCTTTTGCGTTGTACTGAATACCCGGGGCCGGAGTTCCGATGAGCCAGCCAAAGGGCCCGCCGCTGACCTCCTCGATCTCGATCTCCTTGATCATCCCTAGAATCCTCGCCTGCTCGTAGACGTCGTAACTCCCCAGGCGCTGCTGAAAGTAGGTCATGGCGTAGGTTCCACACTGGAGACGCCAGTCGTTATCGATCTCGACCGAGAACTTGATTTGGCGAACTCGGATCAACGGCCGAAAGTTTCCGATCGCCGGGTCCCAGACCCCTCTATCCACGTAACGCCCTTCGAGCTGGCCGGTGACACGCTCGGAGGCCTGCGTCAGGGAACTTGTGCCCAGGACGATCGCCGCTCCAGCCATGACCTCAAACGCCATCCATCTCGACTTCATGATTCGCTGCCTCTCTCGACTCAAAAAATGCCCAGGGGGCGTCCCGTGTGCGAATCCGACCGCGCCACGGAAGCCCGCAATTCAAGGAATCACCGGATCAGAGAGCAATGCGCGTGCCGTCTCGCAATTTCCGGAAATCGTTGGAGCTGTCGAAACGCGTGGTCCCCAGAGACCTGTGTCAGGATTCACACCCGACTAGAGGTTAGTCAGCCTACGACGTAGCGCGAGAGAAGCGCCGCGCTAGCTCCATGCGTAAATCTCCAGTCTTTCCGCTTGTTTGTTCCATTCACCGAAAGTAGTGTCGCGCTCTATTTTGGCGGGGGGAGTGGCGATCGTGGCCTCTTATGTAGTGCTCGCACGCAAGTGGCGCCCAGCTCAATTCACTGACATCGTCGGCCAGGGCCCTATCGCTCGGACGCTCTCCAATTCAGTCCGCTCCGCTCGCATTCACCAGGCTTACCTGCTCACCGGCTCGCGAGGGATCGGCAAAACTTCGATCGCCCGCATTTTCGCGAAGGTCATACGCTGCGAGCGCTCGAGCGAGCGCGACGGCTGGCTTCTGTCGTGCGACGACTGCTCGAACTGCCGGGAGATCGCCACAGGAACCGGAGTCGACGTACTTGAGATCGACGGAGCCTCGAACAACGGCGTCGACGCGATCCGTGAAATCCGCGAGAACGCGAAATTCCTTCCAGCCACCGGCGGGCGCAAGATCTACATCATCGATGAAGTGCACATGCTCACGACGGCGGCTTTCAATGCCCTATTGAAGACGCTCGAGGAGCCGCCTGCGCACGTCGTCTTCGTCTTCGCGACGACCGAACCTCACAAGATCCCGCCGACGATTCTCTCCCGTTGCCAGCGCTTCGATCTTCGGCGCGTGACCGCGGCGCAGATTCAAGCGCGACTTTCGCAGGTCACGTCCGCCGAGGGCATCGAGGCCGAGCTGGCAGCGCTCGTCCTGCTCGCCCGAGCGGCGGATGGGAGCATCCGGGACGCTCTTTCGCTTCTCGATCAGGCGATCGCCCACTCGGGCTCGAAACTCACAGCCGCCTCCGTGCGCGACAGCGTGGGCCTCATCGAGGGTCAGCTGCTCACCGGAACACTCGGGGCCGTGCTCAGTCGAAAGCCGGTCGAGGCGCTTGCGCTCGTCGACCGGGCTTACGAGCACGGACACGATTTGCGGATGCTCAACCGAGGGCTGATCGAGACTCTGCATGCCGTCATCCTCTCGAAGATCGGCGCGGGACGCTCTCCTCTCCTCGAGTCGTCCGAGGAGGAGTGGAAGACGATCGAGGCGATGGCGACGCTTCGCCCACTCGAGGAGCTCGAGCTGATCTTCCAGGCCCTGCATCACGGCATGGATTGGATCGCCCGCTCTCCTCAGCCGAAAATCGCCCTCGACGTCCTGCTCGTGAAGTGCGCCTCCGCGGAAGCATTGCTGGCGGTCGAGCCGCAACGCGAGCCGAGGGCCAACCCGCCGCCAACCCCGGCGATTTCGGCGCCGCAGCCTGCCCGACCGAAGCCCACCTGGGAGGGTTTCATCGATCATGTTCGCAAGACCCGGCCGCTCGTGGCCTCGATCCTCGAGCACTCGAGCTGCGGGCAGTTCCCGGATGGCGAAGGAAGTCAGCTCGTCGCGTGGTTTTCGTCCCAGGAGGCCTACTACAAGGACCAACTGGGAGCCAAACTCTACGCCGACCAGCTCGCCTCGCTCTCGAGCGAGTATTTCGGCAGACCGGTCAGGGTCAGGGTGGAGCTCAAGGAAGCCGGTGAGACCTCCAGCGAAACGATCGCGATGAAACGCGACCGCGAGAAGCGGGAGCGGGAAACCGCGGCTCGCGACTCCGCCCGCAACCATCCCGTGATCGCCGAAGCGCGCTCGCTCCTCGGAGGGGAGCTCGGCGCGATCGACCTTCTCGAGAGAAATCCGGACGAAGGGGCCGTCGAATGAACCCGTCCCGGCCCGATTCCGTCTCCCGCCTCGTTTTCGAGCTGTCGAAGCTGCCCGGCATCGGAGAGAGAACGGCCGCACGCCTCGCGCATTTCATCCTGCGTCAGGAAGATTCGTATGCGAAGTCGCTCGCGGATGCGGTGCTGGGAGCCAAGCGGAACACCCGTTTCTGCGATGTGTGCAGCACTTTCGCCGAAACGGAGCTCTGTCGGTACTGCGCGGATCCAGAGCGGGATCCGTCCGTGATCTGCGTCGTCGAGAAGGCCTCGGACGTCCTCGCCATCGAGCAGGCGGGCGTGCATCGCGGCCGTTATCACGTGCTGCATGGGGTGCTCTCTCCCCTGGACGGGGTGGGACCGGAAAATCTCAAGATCCGCGAGCTGCTGGCCCGACTGGGCGACGGGAAGGTCACCGAGGTCATCATCGCGACCAATCCGAGCGTCGAGGGCGATGTGACGACGCAGTACCTTTCGCGTCTGATCCGGCCGCTCTGCGTGAAGGCCACCCGGCTGGCGCACGGGCTCCCGGTAGGTGGCGCCATCGAGTTCGCCGATCGGCAGACGATCGGCAGGGCCGTCGAGAACCGCGTGGAGATCACCTGAGTGAGCTTCGTGAACTACTCCACGCACGAGATCAACTGCAAGATCATCTACTACGGTCCCGGCCTGGGCGGGAAGACGACGAATATCCAGTACATCTACGAGCAGACCCAGCAGGACCAGCGCGGCAAGCTCGTCACCCTGAGCACCGAGAACGAACGAACGCTCTTCTTCGACTTCCTGCCCCTCGCCGTCGGCGACGTGCGCGGTTACAAGACGCGCTTCCACCTCTACACGATCCCGGGCCAGACGTTTTACGAAGTCTCGCGCCAGTTCATTCTCAAGGGCGTCGATGGAGTCGTCTTCGTCGCCGATAGCCAGGCCGAGCGGATGGAGGCCGGTATCGACAGCTACGAGTCGCTGGAGAAGAGCCTCGATCGACAGGGTTACGACGTGAACAAGATTCCGCTCGTCTTCCAGTACAACAAACGCGACCTGCCTGGCGTGGTTTCAGTGCGCGAGCTGGAGGCGACTTTCAATTCGATGAACCGGCCGTATTACGAGGCCGTGGCAAACCGGGGTACCGGCGTGATGGAGACCCTGCAGGCAATCAGCCAGTGGGTGATCCGAGAACTCAAAGGGGGGGAACATCCATGAGGAAAGACACCATCAAGAAATTCAAGAAGGTCTTCGAGGCGCAGCGACGAAGCATTCTCTTCAGCAACCGGGTCGTGCGGGACGACTTCAGTGTCTGCGCGGACGACCGCTACGACGAGGTCGACCAGGCGACCACTGACATCGAGCAGTCGATGCGCATGCGCCTGTGCAACCGAGAGACCCTCTATATCAAGAAGGTCGACGAGGCCCTCAAGCGGATCGAGGACGGATGTTTCGGCAGCTGCGAAGAATGCGGCGAGGATATCGAGGTACGACGCCTCGAAGCCAGACCGACGGCAACCCTCTGCGTGGGTTGCAAGGAAGAGCAGGAGCGCAAAGAGGTACTGACCGCCGCCGGCCGGATGCACAAGAGCCTGGGTGAGGCCTTCTCGAGGAAATTCGCGTAGAAGTCGAAGTTAGGATGTCGACAACGCAAAGCGAACTAGTCATTCAGGCAGGTCCGCTGACCGTCAGTTTCTTCCCAGTCCCACCTTGACCCCACGGTGGAAGTTCACACCTGGCTGGGGCACCCGTTTCACGGCCGCTGCGCTGCTGGCCTAGGTCACTTTCGACCACTGCCCTCGAATTAGGCCGGAAATTGTTGACCTTTCACTTCTGGCACAGCCCTCGCATTAACATCAGATCGGAGGCCGTGAGAGGGAATCAACCTTCTCCATACGAAAGGAGGCCCGATATGAAAACCAGACTGAGTTCGCACTTCCAACGCGATTTGCGTCTGACCGCCGTCGGCGCCACCGCTTGCGCCTTCTCCAGCGCAACCGTACCCACCTCGCGCTGGACCTCTCAATTCTGGTCTTGGTCGTGGCCCAGAGGCCCGATCTGGGACCTGGTCTCTAGCTGGAATAAGCGCTGGCGTTAGCCGCCAATACTTAACCAGATACAGAGAATCAGGTCGTGATCGGGAACCCCTCCGGGTTCTCTCCACGGAACAAGAACAAGGAATCGTTCAAACAGCCGGACACAAACCGCCTCGGGGAAGGATCCCCAGGGAATGGAATCCCAAACGCGAAGGATTCGCTCAACGGGCGGTCGGCAGAATCCAGACTGGAGCACGCCATGAACCGAGAAATCGTTACCAAGTTCAAGACCCTTTTCGAAGAACAGAGAGCAAAGCTCATTTACAGCAAGTCGATCGTCAACGAGGAGTTCAACCTGAACCGCGACGACATGCTGGACGAGGGAGACATGACCTCGAGCGAGATGGAAACATCCATGCGCATGCGCCTTCGCAACCGCGAAGCCCTCTACATCAAGAAGCTCGATGAGGCGCTCAAGCGGATCACCGACGGCAGCTTCGGAGAATGCGAGGGCTGCGGAGAGGACATCGAGCTCCGCCGACTCGAGGCCCGGCCGACCACGACACTGTGCCTCGGCTGCAAGGAAGAGCAGGAGCATCGCGAGCACGTGCACATCGACGGACACCGCTCGAAGAGCCTCGGCACCAAGCTTCGCCTCGCCTGAGCCGAATCGTGACCCAGGATGGGTCGGTCGAGCCGTGAGGCTCGCATACGATAAAGCTAAGGAAGGCGACGATCAGGTCCGGCGACATGGATGCCGCGGGACCCACACGGAAGTGAAAAGCAGTACCCACAGGACGGGGAGAGCGCGCGACGAAGCGCGGGAATAGGGGGCGATCGGATTCCGAGCTGCACCAGATGAGCGTGGTTCAAAAGTGAGACGTTGGGCCGCATCTTCTTCAGTGACAGCCTCGCACCCGATCGAAATTTCCGCGAATCGCAGCGCCCAGGGGGAGAACGGGGAGGGACCAGGGAGGTTCCTCCCCGTACGTATTGACTCATTAAAAACTAGTGCACCGAGACGCGGGGCACGAGTTCAATGAGTCAATACGCCCTGGGACCCCTTACTAGACCTATTAAATCAGATATATGCATATAAATGCATAATAACTATTTAAAGCTAACTTTAAACTTGATTTAAGAGACTACTCGGATAATTATGCATATATATGCATTGCGCAAAGGCGCCCATCACAGTCCTGGGTTCGAGTGGGTACACGGGCCAGGAACTCATTCGGCTGCTTCGAGCCCATCCTGCGGTCGAGCGGATCCATTGCCCGCCCACACCCCGGACGACCGATCTAGCGGCCTTAAAGGCCGAGTCTGCCATCGTCCAGGCGCGCCTGAGTGCATTCGTCTTTCTGGCCGTCCCTACGGAAGTTTCTTACTCGCTCGTTCAGGCGCTCTCGACCCCGAGCGCGGCTGATGGCCCCGTCGTCATTGACCTGAGCGGTGCTCACCGCCTCGAGGAGGCCGCGCACGCGGGCGCCTATGGACATCCTCATCCCTTTGCCACGAACCTCAGGCACGCGAGGTACGGCCTCGTTCCCTGGGAAGGCCCCGCCCAAGTCGGCAAGCTCATCGCGAACCCCGGCTGCTATGCGACGGCGGTTCTCATGGCGCTTCTCCCGCTCCTGCGCGCGGGCCTGATCGACGAATCGACGCTCACGATCGACGCGAAGTCGGGCACGACGGGCGCCGGAAGGAAAGCGGAGGAGTCGCTGTCGTTTTCCGAAGTCGACGGAGAATGCGCACCGTATCGAGTCGGGCGCCACCAGCACCTGCCGGAGATCCAGAGATACTGCCGGGTCTACTCCGAGGCCCAAATCGACCCGATCTTCGTCACGCATCTGCTGCCCATCAGACGCGGAATCACCGCGGGCATCTACTCGCGCCTCAAGCCCGGTCAGGACGAAACCGACGTCGCGGCCGCGTATGACGAAGCCTATCGAAGCTACCCTCTGGTCGCACACGGTTCGATCGCGTCGAAGCCGATTCTCGCGAGCCTGCGAGCGGTCGAGCGTACTCCAATGACCCAGATCAGCTATTCGACGGTAGGCAACAAACTCCACGTCTTCTCAGTGATCGACAACCTCATGAAGGGGGCCGCCTCGCAGGCAGTCGAGAACTTCAATCTCTGCCTCGATCTTTCGCCCGAGACGGGGCTGTTCCCGGGCTCAAGCGCCGTCCAGGTGACCTCATGACGCCAGGCCCGGGTCTCGCCCGAACTCCCCTTCCGAAGGGCTTCTTCGCAGGTGGGGTGAACTGCGGCGTGCGCAAGTACAGACCCGACGTGGGTATCATCTTCTCTGAAAGAGACTCGGTCGCGGCTGGCGTCTTCACCCTCAATGAATGCAAGGCCGCCCCCATCCTCTACTCGCAGGCCCTTCTTCCTTCGAGCCACATCCGGGCCATCGTCACGAACAGCGGCCAGGCGAACGCAGCGACGGGCCCCGACGGTCGGCAGCGCAACTGGCGCATGGCGCTCGCGGCGGCAAACGCGGTCGGCTGCCTCCCCCATCAAGTTCTGACAGCTTCGACAGGCGTGATCGGCGTGCCGCTGGACATCGACAAGGTTGCCGCGTCGATGGTGGAGCTAGTGACCCGTTGCGCGGACACCGCTGAGCCCTTCGCTCTCTCAATCCTGACGACGGACCTCGTTCCAAAATCCGTTTCGACGGAAGTGCGACTCACTGACGGCAAGGTCAGAATCACCGGCATCTGCAAAGGCTCCGGAATGATTCACCCCAATATGGCGACCATGCTCGGCTATGTGTTGACGGACGCGCAGGTACCGGTCGAGCGTGCGCCATCGCTGCTCAAGGAAGCGGTCGACGTGAGCTTCAACATGATCAGCGTCGACGGAGATACCTCGACGAACGATTGCGTCCTGTTCATGGCAAACGGCGCGAGCGGCGTGGCCGTTCGGACTCCGAAGGATTTCGAGGTCTTTTCGGCCGCCCTGCTGGAGGTCGCGATCCTCCTCGCGAAGTCAATCGCGCGAGACGGCGAAGGGGCGACGAAACTCATCGAGGTCCGTCTCTCAGGAGCGCCCGACGAGGCGGTCGCCAAGAAAGCAGCGCGGGGAATCACTCTCAGCCCCCTCATTAAGTCGGCAATTCATGGCGAAGACCCCAACTGGGGCCGGATCCTCGCCAGGCTCGGTGCGGAATCGGTTCCGGCCGCGTGCCTGGATAGAATGTCTCTTTCCATCCAGGGCTCCCGGATCTTCACGGACGGCAGCCCAGCCGCCTTTGATCGAGAGGAGGTGCGCCGCCAGCTGCGGTCGGATCTCGTAATCATCGACGTGCGGTTGGAATCAGGCCCGCATGCGGTGACCGCCTGGGGCTGCGATCTCTCGAAAAAATACGTTGAGATCAATACGGAGTACAGCACGTGAAAACTGAGACGGTCCTGGACACCCTGGGTTACGTGAAGACCTTCGCTGGCCAGACCCTCGTGATCAAGCTGGGCGGTTCGGCACTTCAAGATCACGCTCTCGTGGAAGTCCTCTGCTCGGATCTCGCGGCGATCCGCTCCGTCGGCGTCTCGCTCGTGCTGGTGCATGGAGGGGGCCCCGCCATCAATAAAGAGCTCGAGATTCACGGCATCAGCTGGGAGTTCGTCGACGGCCAGCGGGTCACGACTCCCGAGATGATGGACGTCGTCGAGATGGTTCTGAGCGGTTCGGTGAACCGAAGGATTGTTCGCACCCTCAACCGCTGCGGAGTCTCGGCGGTGGGTCTCTCGGGCTCCGACGCAGGGATGCTGGCCTGCAAGCCCGCGTCCCGTCGCCTCGGCCGGGTCGGAAAGATCGAGCGTGTCGATGCGGCACTCATCCACACGGTGCTGAATACCCAGCTCGAGGCAGGCAAGGGCTGCATCCCCGTGATCGCGCCCGTTGGCGGATCGAGGGACGGCTCCTCCTTCAACGTAAACGCCGACACGGCTGCGAGCCGGATCGCCCAGGCGCTCGGAGTGGGCAAGCTCATCTACCTCACCGACCAGGACGGGATCCTCGACGCGGAGAAGCGCCTCATCAGCGAATTGGACGCAGGCGAGCTCGAGGGCCTGATCGAAAACGGGACGGTTACGGGTGGCATGCTCGCGAAGGCGAAGGCGATGCTCGACGCGATTCGCGGTGGCGTCGACGATATTCACGTATTGAACGCGCGGCGGCCCCATTGCCTCATCGAGGAGCTGTTCACCGCAACCGGCGTGGGAACCGTCTGCCGGTCCAGGGCCAGAGCAGTCGAGCTGGACAGCTCGCGTGCAATGGAAGCGCAATCAGGAGCATGAGATCATGACGATTCCCAGTTTCAAGATGACCTCGAAGCACTTTCTGACCGGCGAAGAGCTGTCACCCGACGAGCTCAACGGCCTGCTCGGGGCGGCGGAGGTTTTCAAGGCCCAGAGGGGCAAGCCCCACGGGCCTCTGCCGCTCTCCGGGCGGAGTCTCGCGCTCGTTTTCGAAAAACCCTCGCTCCGGACTCGAGTGAGCTTCACCGTGGCGATGCAGGAGCTCGGCGGCAGCGTCATCGAGTGCCTGGCTGCCAACTCCAAGAAGGAGGAGCCCGAGGATGTAGCACGTGTTCTCGGTGGATACGTCCACGCGGTCATGTTCCGTTGCCACGGACACAAGACGATCGAGAGAATGGTCACTCGCTCCCCAGTACCGATCATCAACGGACTCTCCGACGACCATCATCCGTGCCAGATCCTGGCGGATTTGATGACTCTCAAGGAGACCTTCGGGAATCTCAAGTCTCTCACCCTTTCGTACGTGGGAGACGGAAACAACGTACTTCACAGTTTGCTGCTCCTGGCGCCTGTGCTGGGCGTATCGGTGAAGTACGCCTGCCCGAAGGGATACGAGCCCTCGGCCTTCATCGTTCGCAAGGCGCGCCAGCGCGCCAAGGAGAACGGAGCGTCGATCACCGCGACGAGTGATCCGAAAGCGGCCGTGAAGGGCGCGAACGCCGTTTACACCGACGTCTGGGCAAGCATGGGGTGCGAGTCCGAGGCGGCTGAGAGGGAAAAGATCTTCCGGCCGTACCAGCTCGACGAGGATCTCTACTCGTTGGCCGCTCCCAATGCGGCCGTCCTGCACTGTCTTCCGATGAGTCGCGGGCAGGAAATCACGGACGGCGTGGCCGACCATCCGAACTCGGTGATTTTCAGGCAGAGCGAAAATCGCCTTCACACACAAAAGGCTCTCCTGCTGGGCCTCTTGGGAGGAAGCGCTTGAGCCTATGACCGCGGCATCCGCTCCTATTTCGCCACCCATCTCGAAGGTAAGTGCCCTTCGAAAGATCCTCGAGTCACGCGCCGCCGGGACTCAGGACGAGCTTCGGGAGCAGCTCGGCAAGCTCGGCTTCGAGGTGACCCAGTCGACCGTCTCGCGAACGCTGCGGAAGCTCGGCGCGGTCAAGTCCACGGACGAGCGGGGTCGCACCGTCTATCGCCTACCCGCCGAAGTGCTGCAGCCTCCACCCGCCGCCTCAGCGGTTGCAGAGCTCGTGACCGATATGGTGACGAACGGCTCCATCATCGTACTGCGCACGCCCCCGGGAACCGCGTCCCTCGTAGCGAGGCACCTCGATCATCTTCGGCCCGGGGGCATCCTCGGAACGCTGGCGGGCGACGATACGGTCTTCATCGCGCCCGGCGACCTTTCGGCGATTCCGGCTACGATGAGCGCCATCCGAAAGACCCTCAGCGAGATTTGACTCTCTTCGTATGTAAGAGCTAACGCATTACGTCCAGTTCTTGATCGGAGATATTGTTACGATTCCAGTCTAGGCGGTCTCGGAGGAGAGCTGCGCTGACCCTTTGCGATTCGATCACACGCGGGTGTATCACGCGAGATGTATACAAAAAAACGGGGAGCCTTTCGGCTCCCCGTTTCCGTAGCCATTTCCCTGGCATCCGGGGCCCGGGAACAAGTCCCGGGCCCCGGTTCATTCCGTCGACCGCAACGCCTTAAGGACGTTCAGCCTGCCGCCCGTCACCGTCTTCGGCGCGAGAACCGGTAGCTTGTCGACCGTGTTGAGCAGGGTCTCCTTGACCTTGCGGTAGTCCCAGTCCGGGTGCTTCGACCAGAGCAGCGCCGCAGCCCCCGCCACGTGCGGGCAGGCCATCGACGTGCCGGACAGCGACGAGTACTTGTTCCCGGGTATCGTGCTGTACACGTTCACGCCGGGCGCAGCCAGATGCGTCGTCGTCTTTCCATAGTTGGAAAAGAAGGCGAGGCCGTCGTTCTTGTCGGTCGCCGCGACCGCGATCAGGTTGTCGGCCTTGAACGCCGCCGGGTAGCTCGGATTCCGGCCGTCGTTGTCGGCGCTGTCGTTTCCGGCCGCCGCGATGAAGAGCACGTCCTTGGCCTTCGCCCGCTCGATCGCCGCAAGCAGCACCGGATTCTCGTCGTCAGCCGGCCCGCCCCAGCTGTTACTGAGAACCTTCGCGCCGTGCCCGATCGCATAATCGATCGCGCGAACGGCGTCGGCGGTCGTTCCGCTCCCCTCGCCCGAGAGGAACTTGAGACCCATGATCGAAACCCGCTGGTTGACGCCCGAGACGCCCTTGCCGTTACCCCCCACTGCCCCGATCGTGCCGGAGCAGTGAGACCCGTGCATGTTGTCGTCGTACGGCAGCCCGTCGTTGTGAACGAAGTCGTAGCCCGCAACATCGCCCTGGGTCGGGTTCGGATTCCTCCAGATATTGAAGCCGAGATCCTCGTGGTTGTAATCGACGCCCGTGTCGATCACGGCCACGATCATCCGCTGGGTCCCCTGATGCGTGCTCCAGGCTTCGGTCGCGCCGATCTTGGAGATGCCATAGGCCTTCGCCAGGTCCGGGTCGGCTACCGGCGGATTCACCTCGGCCGGCCTGTCTTGGAGCGCCGGATCGTTCGCAGGCGGAGGAGGATTCCCGCCGCCACCCCCGCCGCCGTCTTCACAGCCCGGCGGAAAAGGAATGCCCGGAATCAGGCATGGGAATCGCGCGTTCGGGTCGCATCCCGGAATGTCGAAGCCGGGGATGCAGGGAAGCCCCGGAATCGTCGGAGGGTCTTCCAGAACTTGCACGGACGTAGGAATTCGAACGAGGTAGTTGGGCTGCGCGTACTCGACGGAAGGGTTCCGCTCGAGCTCCGCGATCGCGTCAGGGACTTTCACGTCTTCGCGCAAATAGAGTTGCTCAAAGCCGGTCATGAGGCCCGTGTAGCGCCGCACCTTGACGATGCCAGCCGCGTCATAGAGCGCGTTCATCTCCGCCCGGGCCCTCTTGGCGCCCTCGCGGTACTTCACGATGACCTCACCCTCGCGATACTCGGCCGACCAGGCCGAAGTCCCCACCGTTAAAAGTCCGAGAACGCATCCCGCTGCCAACGACGCGAAGAGATTCTTTCTCACAAGCACAGCCCCCCTCAATTCCCGCCAGCGTAGGGACGGGGACCCTCATTTGGCAAATTTGACGCGTGGCTTTCTTTTTTTGAACTAGGCTTGTATTTCAATCCGACGTGGATAGACTTCGTCACGCCCCCAACAAGAGAATCTAAGAATTCATCTCCAGGAAACCCCAAACATGACTTCAGCGAACCCGAATTCAGGCAGGCTGCATGACCGCGTCGCCCTCGTGACCGGATCCGGCCGAGGTCTGGGAGCGGCGACCGCGCTTCGCCTCGCGCGCGAAGGCGCTCACGTCGTCATCAACGACATCGGCGCCGATGGGGCCCGGGCCGTCGCGACTCAGATCGAACAACTGGGGCAACGGGCACTCGTCAGCACGCACGACGTCTCCGATTACAAGGCAGCGAACGCGCTGGTCGACGAGGCCAAGGCGCGCTTCGGCAGGATCGACATTCTCGTGAACAACGCCGGCATCACCCGGGACGCCATGCTCCACAAGCTGAGTGAAGAGAAGTGGGACGAGGTGATTCGCGTGAACCTCAAGGGCCCGTTCAACATGGGCCAGGCCTGCGCGAAGGTCATGATGGAAAACAAACGCGGCCGGATCATCAACCTGGCCTCGGTCGCCTGGCTCGGAAACATCGGGCAGACGAACTACTCCGCGTCGAAGGCGGGCGTTGTCGGAATGACCCGCACCTGGGCGATCGAGCTCGCGCGCTCCGGGATCACTGTCAACGCGATCGCTCCCGGCTTCATCGACTCAGTCCTCACTCAGCAGGTCCCGGCCGAGATCAAGGAAAAGTTCATCCAGCGCATTCCGCTCAAGCGGATCGGCCAGCCAGACGACATCGCGAGCCTCGTCGCGTTCCTGGCGAGCGACGACGCGTCCTACGTCACCGGCCAGTGCATCCAGATCGACGGGGGCCTGAGCGTCGGAATCGGGTCGATGTGACGGCTAGCCGTCTGTGTCGCCGTGTTCGATTGTGTCGTCTAGAATTCTCTGCACGCTCGGACTGATCGCTACGGGCCGCGCGTTGCGATCTGCGGCAAATCCAGCCGATGAAGCCGTGAAAATCACACCGGCCAGTGCCATTCCAATGAAACTATTCACAGATACCCCCTGAAAACCCCGAAGGAACACCCGGACCTAGCGAGAGATGATACTCCGAATCAAACGCGTTCTAGCTCAACTCCGGACGCGTTTGTCCGCTCGAGTCGAGAGGCTCGCGTGCGGGTGAGAAACTTCTCATCCCGGATTCATGGGACCTTCATCCGGCGCCTGTAAGATCACCTGCGATGTTGAAGGATTGGGTCCACACCGGAAGGGAAAGAGGAGCGAGCGACATCCACGTCGAAACCGGCTCGCCGGTCGTCCTTCGGGTCCGAGGCGAGCTGGTTCCAATCGGAGCGCCGGTATCGGCAGGTCTCTTGCTTCAGGAAGTTCGAGACCTCTTAGGGCCCGACGCCTGGAGGCAGTTCGTTGCGGCGCGCTCGGCGGATCTCTCCCGAACCCTGGCCGGAGCCCGATGTCGAATCAACGTCTTCCAAACCGTGCGTGGAATCGGTCTAGCCATCCGGATCCTCTCCTCTTTCAGGAATACTCTTCGCGACTGCAACCTTCATCCGGACCTACGCTTTTTTCTGGGCTTCGAGTCGGGGCTCGTCATCATTTCTGGCCCCACCGGGAGCGGCAAGTCGACCTCCCTCGCGGCGATGATCGAAGAGATCAACTTGTCCGAGCGAAGGAACATCCTCACGGTCGAAAGTCCGATCGAGTACCTGTACTCGAACCGCAAGTCCTATATCCGCCAACGCGAAGTGCCGACCCACGCTCCGAGCTTTGAACAGGCGATCGTGGATGCCATGCGCGAAGACCCCGACATCCTCGTCATCGGAGAAATGAGAACTCCCGATGTCATGAGACTCACCCTGAACGCCGCGGAAACTGGCCATCTCGTCCTGGCTACGATGCACTCCGCGACCTGCTCCGAGGCGTTGGCCCGGATCTGCATGTCCTTTCCCTCGGAAATTCAGGGTGCGATTCGAGCTCAGCTCGCGGACTGTTTCGTCGGAGCGGTCTGCCAGCGCCTGGCCTTTCTGCCATCCTGGCAAATCCGAATTCCCCACTGCGAGGTGCTGACCGCCAGCTCGGGGGTCAAGGCCAACGTCCGCGCCGGGCAGTTCAGTCAGATCATTTCCTCCATTCAGACCGGCGCCGAGGAAGGCATGTGGTCCTTCGACCGGTACCAGAAGTGGATGAACCAGAAGAGAGACTGGATCATGCCTGCGCAGGCGCAGCCCCTGATCGAGGACGCACCGCCTGAGACGCACTCCGAACCTAGAATTCCCGCGTCTCGGGTGAAGCCCAGTCTCGCGTTTTCAAAAACTTCCGATCGGATCGAGATCTCCGACCCAGAGACGGACCTCGATGACCTGGCGAGCAGAATTTCCGACGAGAACGGAGAGCCGGCTTAGTGTGTCTCGCTGAACAGGAAGCGTGCGATATCGCCGGCGTGGTTCGGACAGTGATCGCCCGCCCGACTGGAGGCTTCCACCAGCACTCCCGCTGCCTCTAGCTGGCGCGCGAAGCGCTCGGCTCCCTCCTGGAAGCCGAACCGGTCGTGGTCACCCCCATAGAGAAAAACCCTTGGGAGATGAGGCCCGACGAGCTGTCGGGACCCGGTGAACGGGGATGCCTCCTCCCAGGACTCGGCTGTCGGGAAATGCGCCCGAGACCGCCAGAGCGCGAAGATCAGCCAACCGAGCTTGGCGCCCGTGCGGCTGGCATAGGTCTGAATCTCCTCGAGATAGGCATGGGGGTTCACGACGCTCAGAGCCGGGCACGCGAGCGCGACGGCGTCCCATAGGTTGGAATGGCGCAAGTAAACCTGAGCCGCGTTGAATCCCCCCATGGAAACACCGATGGCGAACCGTTTGATTGGACGCAATCCGATCCCGATGGATTTCTCCAGGGTCGGAATCGCCTTCTCAACGAGGTACCGCAGCCGACCCGATGACTGTCCCGTCGTATTCTCCGAAAGAAACCACTCCGGTCCAAAAGAAATCGCGAGGACTTCGGGGCGCGGGACACCGTGAGAATCGAGCCAGGCGTAGAACGGCCCCGAGACCCTGCCCCATTCCTTCGGGCCAGTCAGAACGCTGTGAAAATAGTAGATCACCTTGTCGCTTCGAGCGTCTCCCGGGTACCGGCAATGGTGGAACGCCAGGGCTCCACGCAGCTTTTCACACTGGGCAACGGGAATCTGAGTGTCCGCATACGCCCGCTGGCTGATCGGCGCGATGCCCGCGCAGATCAGCGCAAGGACTCCGATACGAGTCACTTGCCCGGACCGGCCGGACAATCACCGCCTTCGCGGGAGCCGAACACTTTCCGGTCAACCGAACAGCAGCCCGGGCCGCACGCTAGAAGAGCCAAGGCAACGCAAAGATAGACGAGAGCCAGCTCGTACGAAGCGCCCTGACCCACGAACGGGTCGCCCTTCGAGAGGTGGGTCGCCGCCGCGACGGTCATGGTGCAGGCGATACCGAAGGAAGCGAGGGGCGTGAGAAGCCCAAGCACCCAGGCGATTCCCCCGCCAAACTCCGAGAGCGCGGCCAAGCCCAGGAAAATTCCGGGAATCGACGAGTCGGGGCCCATCCACCCGAACGGATTCTGAATTTTTCCCCAGCCGTGTATCGCGAACGCGGTACCGGCAACCAGTCGAAGCGCTAGCATCGCGATGGAGCCGCAGCAGGGAAGGCTCGAAACCTGGAAGAGTCTCTTGAGTTTCATGCCCCCAGGCTAGACTCGCGTGGGGCCGTCCGCCACGAGAAAAACGGCCGCCTCTGTCGAAGCAGGTGGACGGCTACGAAGAACGCGGGAATCTGAAAGACCAGTCCGATCGCCGTGTAGATGTCCTGGCGGAACTGAAATTCGATGATCCCGGTCTTTTGCAGAACCCAGCCCACGGTGAGGAGCGACTCTCCGAAGAGCGGTCCGGCGATCGCGATCCAAAGGGCCCACCGGTCCCGACGAAAGAGCCCATAGGCGCAAACGCTGTAAAGGATGGCACCCGAGATCGTGACCAGGAACTTAGGTCTCCAATCGAGAAGGAGCGGCTGATACGCATGCGCGATCGCAACGACGACCATGAGCCACTGAATCGCCGGCCAGGCGCGGGAACTTGTCGGCTGACGCACTGAAAACCTCTTAACTCCTGACCGGATTGTCAGCTTGCGTCAATCCCTGCGCAAACGCAAGCCCGACGCCAGGTAGGCAGGGTTCGCTGGGAATAGATCCGCGATTTCAGGCAGGACCTTCTTCGCGCGCCCTAGTTTGCCCCCGCGCGCGAAGAAGGTCCTGCCTGAAATCCCAGCTCTATTCCCAGCGCCCCCTGACTTCCTCGCTTAGCGGTCTTGCTGTCTGCGCAGATAAGTCGGGATGTCGTACTCGTCGTCGGTCAAATTCGTGATTCCCAACCGATGTGCGATCGCGCGGGCGCGAGCGAGCTCGCCCCCCTCCTGCGTCGGAGCCTGGCCACCCGAGGATAGGCCGGGAGAAACCGAAGGCCCGTCCGTCGTGTCACCGACCGCAAAGAGCTCGGACTGCGGCTGCCCCTTCACGATGGCCGCCGCCTGGGCCAACATGGCCGCGTTCGGTGCTGGGGGCACCGAATCGGATTCTCCCAGACTTGCAAGCGGTACCGCATCCTCTTTCGCGTCCCGGACCGCGGGCGCTGGCCCCGTAAATCCGATCGCCGGCTGGGCATTGACCGTGAGACTGACACGGCTCGCATCCGAGAACGCTCCAGCGCCCTGGAACGTGGAATCCGTTCGCTGAACGGCTGCTCCTCCTCCCAGACCGGTCGCGATCACGGTGACCTTCACATCGTCCTTAAGCGACTCATCGATGACCGTCCCGAAGATGATCTCGGCGTCCTCGTGCGCGGCCTCCATGATCAGCGTCGTCGCTTCGTTGACCTCGTGAATCGTGAGGTTCGAACCACCCGTGACGTTGATGATGATACCGGTCGCCCCTTCGATCGAAACGTCCTCGAGGAGCGGACTTGAGATCGCGTTCGTCGCGGCTTCGACCGAGCGGTGTTCGCCGGAGCCGTAGCCGATCCCCATGAGGGCCAGGCCCTTGTTCTGCATGATGGTACGAACGTCGGCGAAGTCGCTGTTGATGAGTCCCGTGTGATTGATCAGGTCCGAAATGCCCTGGACCGCGTTCAGGAGAACTTCGTCGGCTTTCTTGAAAGCATCGAGCATCGAGAGCGTAGAGCCCGCGATCGCGAGGAGCCGTTGGTTGGGAATCGTGATGAGAGAGTCGACATTTTCGCGAAGGAAAATGATGCCCTGCTCGGCGTTCTTCAGTCGCTTCTTGCCTTCAAAGAAGAAGGGCTTCGTCACGACGCCGACCGTCAGCGCACCCACCTCTCGCGCGATCTTCGCGAAAACAGGCGCAGCTCCCGTGCCGGTGCCGCCGCCCATGCCGGCCGTGATGAAGACCATGTCAGCACCCGCGAGCATCTCTGAGATCTTGGCGTAATCCTCGAGCGCGGCCTTGCGACCGACCTCTGGATTGGCTCCCGCACCGAGACCCTTCGTGAGCTCCTGCCCGATGGGGAGCTTCGTCGGGGCGAGCGACGCGTCCAGGGCCTGGCGATCGGTGTTGGCGGTGATGAACTCAACCCCCTCGAGGCCCATGCGAATCATCGTGTTGACGGCGTTGCAGCCGCTGCCGCCCACCCCGATGACTTTGATCTTCGCTCCCTGCGTGGCTGCCTGATCGATTTCAAACATATTGAAAGGTCCTCCTTTACCTATTCTTCAGAACAAATCCCTGATCCAGCCCCTCATCGAGCCTCGGACCTTGTCGTAGATATTCTTTTCTCGAATGGAGAACTTGCTCTTCGTCCCCATTCGAACGTTTCCTCGCGCACCGAACTTGAGAAGGCCGACACCCGTCGCGTACTTCGGCGAATTCACGACGTCGCGAAGTCCGCCGATGTTCTGCGGAATTCCGCGCTTGACCGGCATCTCAAAGATGAATTCGGCGAGCTCCGGCATCCCTTCCAGAAGGGTCGAACCGCCCGTGATCACCACGCCTCCAGAAAGCAGGTCCTGGTAGCCCGATTTCATGACCTCGCGCTGTATCAGCGAGAAGATCTCCTCGACCCGCGGCTCGATGATCTCCGCGAGAAGCCTCCGCGAAACGACCCGGGGCTTTCGGCCGCCGACTCCCGCGACCTCGATCGTGTCGTCCGGCTTCACGAGCGACGCCATGGCGCAGCCGTGCCGGATCTTGATCTTCTCGGCCTCGCTCTGCGGCGTCCTCAGGCCCACCGCAATGTCGTTCGTCAGGTGGTTCCCGCCGATCGCGAGAACGCTCGTGTGAACGATCGCCCCATCCTTGAAGATCGCGATGTCGCTTGTTCCCCCGCCTATGTCGACCAGCGCGACCCCAAGCTCCTTTTCGTCCTGGGAAAGGACCGCCTCGCTCGACGCGATCGGCTCCAGACAGATCTCCGAGACGTTCAGGCCCGCCTTGTTGGCGCACTTGATGATGTTCTGCGCCGAGGAGACCGCACCAGTGACGATGTGTACTTTCGCTTCCATCCGCACGCCGCTCATCCCGATCGGATCTCGAATGCCTCCATTCTCGTCGATGAGGTACTCCTGGGGAATGATGTGGATCACCTCTCGATCCATCGGGATCGCGACCGCCTTGGCGGCGTCGATCACCCTCTGAACGTCGCTCTCGGAGATTTCCTTGTCCTTGATCGCGACGATGCCCGTCGAATTGAAAGAGCGGATATGGCCCCCGGCGATACCGGTGCAGACGGTGGAGATTTCCACGCCTGCCATCAGCTCCGCCTCCTCGACCGCTTTCGTGATGCTCTCGACGGTGGAGTCAATATTGATCACGACTCCCTTGCGCAGGCCGCTCGAGGGCGCCGTTCCGATCCCGATGATGTCGATGACGGGCTGCGGACCTGCCTCCACGATCTCGCCGACGATGCAGCAGATCTTGGTGGTCCCGATGTCGAGTCCGACGACGAAGTCCTTTTTGGACATAAGCGAGATTCCCTTCTCGATAAGCCGCGCGCCTCCGGCGCTTGAATCCGCGCGCATCCTGCGCGACTCGGGCGGCGGCGATTTCCCGATCATGGGAAATTCTTGCCTCTAAGGAATTCTAAGAACCACGAGCGATCTTCACAACTATTTTTTTGCCTACGTTCGCCCAAATCTGTCGCGCCGCGACGCCCCGCTCGGAAAGGTACTGAAGCACGCCTCTCAGGCGTTCCAGCTGGATCTCAGTCTCACCGTCAAGATCTTGACCGAGCTCCACCCAGGCGCGGGCTCTCGAGCTCGACCTGTTGGTGGAATCGTCTAGCCGGGTGGGTCGCGAGACCTTGAGGGGATACACGATGAGAGCGCGAAACTCATTTCCAGGTCCGCGGACGAGGCCAGAAATCTCCGAGGTTCTCCCGAGCGACGAGGATTGCCAGGCCTCGAGAAACCGCGCGATTTCCCGGAGTCGATCTGATTCCTCCCGACCCACGCCCGAGACCACCGGGAGGTCCGCCGAGGAGCGGAGGTCCAGGGTGCCGAAGACGACACCGTCTCGATCCACGTAGGAGAGCCTGCCATCCACTTCAAGGAGCGCCTGCGGCTCGTGCAGCTGGACCTCGACCGTAACCGCCTGCGGAAGGCGCCGCCTGACCGCCGCCTCCCGAATCCACGGGTGCGTGAGCAGGCGCCGCTCGATCGAGCCGAGATCCAGGGAAAGGAGCCTCTCCTCACCCACTTGAATTCCCGTCAGCGCCGAAACCTCGGCCGCCGTCACGGGCGATGCCTCTGGAAGATCGGCGACTTCGACCGAGCGAACGCGAAAGAGCGCGGACTCCCTGGCCTCGCGGAAACCCCACGCGACTCCTCCGACGACCGAAAGACAGAGAACTCCGGTGAGCGAAACGCGCGCGATGGGCTCCAATCCGGCCTCCCTTGACGTCAGCATACCAGCTGTTACCCTCACGAGATCCTATGAAAACACCTTCTCTTGAACGCGGAGGCGGGAGCGCCGCGCTGGCGGCATCTCTGTCGATCGCGATGGGTTGCGCGACCGCGAAGCAGAGTCCCGATACGTCAGAAAACCGGCACGACGTGGTCCCGCTCATCGGAACAGTCCAGGTTCACAGGTTCCGCTTCCCGAACGGACTGAAACTCCTCGTCGTGGAGGACCACTCCTCCCCCACTTTCGCCTACCAGACCTGGTTCAACGTCGGCTCCCGCAACGAAATCCTGGGAAAGACCGGCCTCGCCCATCTGTTCGAGCACATGATGTTCAAGCAGACGAAGGGCCTCAAGGAGGGCGAGTTCGATCGCATTCTCGAAGGCGCGGGTGCCGAGGGAGAGAACGCGTTCACGAGTCGGAATTTCACCACCTACGTTCAGGAGCTTCCGTCGCGCGCGGAATCGGGAGCCGAGGATAACCTCGACATGATCGCGCGACTCGAGGCCGAGCGAATGGTGAACCTGATCGTCGACGAGAAGGCGTTTCGAACCGAGACGGAGGTAGTCCAGAACGAAAGGCGTCTGCGCACCGAGAACAGCCCCGACGGAACTCTGTATCAGGAGCTTTTTGCCCTCGCGTTCAAGAAACACCCCTACCAGTGGCCTGTCATCGGATTCCAGAAGGACCTCGAATCCATGAAAGCAGAGGACGCCCTGGCTTTCTATCGAGCGTACTATAGCCCGGCCCGCGCTACGGTCGTGGTGGTGGGCGACGTCGAGGCGGAAAAGGTCCGGGCCGCGGTCGCGAGGCACTACGAGAAGATTCCCGCCCAGCCTGTCCCCGCCGCGAACCTTCCTGTCGAACCCGAGCAAAAGTCGGTCCGGCGCAAGGTTCTCAGGCTCAACATCGCGGTCGAAAAGCTCACGGCCGGCTATCACATCCCGAGCGTGACGCATGAGGATCTCCCGACCCTGGCGGTCGTGAGATCGGTGCTGGCAGGCGGAAACAGCAGCCGCCTGAAGAGAGCGCTTGTCGACACGGGAATCGCGACCGAGGTGAGGGCCTCCGAGTACGAAGAGACGGATCCCTCCCTCTTCT
>CAYJTX010000012.1:0-20342 GCA_964372615.1 uncultured Bacteriovoracaceae bacterium
GCCCGCCTGGGATGCGATCCTGGCAGCGATCGTCGCATTTGAATCGGAGATGGCCGCGAGCAAACCACGGACTCCGTGAGTCCCGTTCCAAGTCCACACCTCGACGTCATTCCGACGAAAACCTACGTGGGGAACTCCGCCCACCAACTGATCTCAACCTTGGCCTACAACCTGGTCCGCAGCGACAAGCAAGCCTGGGAGCGCGTCGCGGCCGCCCGGCTCTCACTTCGGCTTCCTTGTCGCTGCCGGCCGCGCCCGCCCAGTGGCTTCACGCCGACCGACGGGCGACGGGGTAAGGTCGACCCGGTTCGCCAGGAGGCTCGAAAGGCGGAGAAGAAGGACGCGTCTGCGCTGCCCGGGCTTGAGGAGACGGCCCCTGTGTCCGATAACGCACCGTTTATGGGACAGGAAGAAACGTCGCGTCATCAGCGGCGGATGATTCCAGCCGCGCTCAAGCGCTGGATCTGGATCCGCGACGGAGGTCGGTGCCAGTTCATGGCACAGGCGACGGGGCAGAAATGCGGCTCAACGGCTTTTCTGGACCTTGACCACCGCGTTCCGGTGAGCCAACGCGGCGGTAACAACGAAGCGAACCTCGTTCTCGCATGCGCGAGCCACAGCACGCCGTTCTGGAAGCCGGGCGACCAGCCGCTCTACGCGGCGATGCTCAGTGCTTCCTAGCGGCTCACCGGGTGATCAGCTAGGCTGCGGTTCGTCATGCAGTCGTTCCGGAAGATCGTGGCGATCAAGCTCCGAGCAATGGGGGATACGGTTCTCATGACGGCTCCGCTCGCGGAGCTGCGCCGGGCGTATCCTGCGGCCGAAATCCACGCGGTGGTGACTTCGGCCTGGGCGCCGCTGCTCGAGAGTCACCCCGCGGTCGATCGGATCTGGCCGTACGAGCGCTGGAGCGAGACGGCGGCCCGCGCCCGCGCGATCGCGCGTCTCGCGCTCAGGCTGCGCAAGGAGCGATTCGACTGCGCGGTGAACTTTCACGCGAGCCCCTCGAGTGCGCTGCTCGCGTTCGGGAGCGGAGCCAAGACGCGCTCTGTTCACTTTCACGGGCATCGCGATCGCAACCGCTACTCGACCGTCACGGTGCCGGGCAAGGGAACCCTCAAGCCGATCCTCGAGCGGGACATGGACGTGATTCGCGCCCTCGGTCTTCACGTCCCGGCTGGGCGAAGCCCTCAAATTTATCTGCAGCCGGTCGAGCTCGAAAGGACCGTCGATCGCCTCGATCGCCAAGGCCTGCATGCGCCGCTTCTTGCGATCGGGATCGGCTCGAGCCGTCCGACGAAGGGCTGGCCGCTCGAAAGGTACGCGACCCTCGGGGTTCTCTGGGCCGAGCAGACGGGCGGCGGCGCGGTCGCGGTGACCGGGCCCGGCGAGGAGGAGCTCTCGCGCGAGTTCTTGAAGCTCGTCGACGACGCGCTCAGCGTGCTGCCGGACTTGGCCCAGCGGGTCGCCATTCGCTCGCTGGTCTCGTCCGAAGGGACGCTTTCGCTGAGGGAGGTAGCTGCGCTTACCTCGCGTTGCGCGGTCTTCGTGGGAAACGACTCCGGCCCGAAGCACCTCGCCGTAGCGGTGGGCGCGCCAACTGTCACACTCTTCGGACCCGAGCACCCGTTCGAGTGGCATCCTTACCCACGGGAACGGCACCCGCATTTTTTCATCGAGGGGCTGAAATGTCGGAAGGACGCGCTTCCAGGCATGCCGCCGTGGTGCGGTCTGGACGTCTGCATCGAGGAGCAGCACCGGTGCATGCGGCAGATCGGGATCGAAACCGTGCTCGCAGAGTGCCGAAGAGTTGCATCCGTATGAGGCGGATCCCTCTTACCGCGGCGATCATCACGAGAAACGAGGAGAAGCACATCTCCAGCTGTCTCGAGAGCCTGTCGTGGGCCGACGAGATTCTAGTCGTGGACGCGGGGAGCGAGGATCGGACTGCCTCGATCTGCCGAGCGGAGGGCAAGGCCTGGTCCGGCAAGACCCGGGTGCTGGTCAGGAACTGGACGGGATTTCGGGATCAGCGCACCTACTGCCTCGAGCAGGCGGTGAACGATTGGATTCTGGTCGTCGATGCCGACGAGCGCTGCAGCCCGGAGTTGGCTGGGCGTCTTCAGGGGCTGCTGTCCGCCCCATCCGGTCCTCCGCATCGCGCCTACAAGGTACGGAGAGTGGAGTTCTTCCTGGGGAAGGAAGTCAGGCACGGGATCTGGAACCCGAGCTACCAGGATCGGTTCTTCCATCGCGCGGGAGTCAGGTACGTCAACGACATCCATGAGTATCCGGTTTTCCCGGCGCCGCCCCAGGAGATCCACGAGCCCTTGCTTCACGCGCCCGATTTCGCTCCGGAAAAATTTCTCGAGAAGATGAACAGGTACACGACGATCGAGGCTCGCGATCGGGTGGCGCGCGGTCAGAGAACGAACGCGCTTCGGCTCCTGTTCGCGTTCCCGGCGATGTTCCTGAAGAATTACTTCTACTACGGCGCTTACAAGGATGGGATGCACGGCCTCGTAATTTCCTTGCTCGAGGGGGTCTCCCGAGCCGTCCGCCACGTGAAGATCTGGCAGTTCAGCCGATCTGCCGAAGGCGAGCGTTCCAAGTGAGAGTTTCCGGTTTCACGCTCGTGCGAAACGGCACGCGTTTCGAGTATCCATTCGTGGAGTCACTTCGATCGATGCTTCCAGTCGTCGACGAGCTGGTCGTCAACGTAGGTATGGGTGACGACGACACTCTCTCGCGAGTGCGGGAGGTGGCCCGGTCGGCGAGCATTCCAGTTACGGTTTTCGAGAGCGCGTGGCCCCTCGAGGACCCGGAGAAGATGAGGTCCGGAAAAATTCTTTCGGAGCAGACCAACCTCGCGCTGGATCGCTGCACGGGCGACTGGTGCCTCTACCTTCAGGCCGACGAGGTGCTACACGAGTCGGATCTTCCGGCGCTCCGTGGCGCCCTCGCGACGGCCGACCGGCGCGCCGACGTCGATGGCCTCCTCTTCGACTACGTGCATTTTCACGGGTCCTACGACGACGTTCAGCGCTCGCGCAGCACCTACCGCCGGGAGGTGCGAGCGATCCGCCGCGCGAGCGGGGCTCGGAGCGTGGGTGACGCCCAGAGCTTTCGCCTCGCGAGCGGCGCCAAGCCGCGCGTAGTACGCTCGGCCGCCCGGGTGTTTCATTACGGCTGGGTGCGCACGCCCGAGACGATGCGCGAGAAGACGGTTTTCATGGATCGCCTCTACCACGGAGCCCAGGGAGGCACCGGCGACAACCACCGCTACAAGCGGATCTGGGGGCTGCGGCGGTTCGAAGGATCGCATCCCGCAGTCATGCAGGAGCGAATCTCCGCGAAAGGCTGGCACTGGGACCTCTCGGGCTCGCCGCTCGTTTGGCAGTGGCGCGATGCCAGCAAGGTCGCTCTCGACCTCTTCGAGCGGGCTACCGGGGTGCGGCCCTTCGAGTACCGCAGCTACAGAATGCTCGGGGACCGCTGACATGAGGGCCTCCGTCATCGTTGCCACCTACGAGCTTCCCCGCCATCTGGAGCTGGTGCTCGCGGGCCTCGAGACCCAGTCGCAACGGGAGTTCGAGGTAGTCATCTGTGACGACGGTTCGAGCCAGGCAACGCGCGACGCGGTCGACTCATTCCGCAGGCGAACGGGTCTCTCCGTCATTCATGTCTGGCAGGAGCACAGGGGCTTCCGCAAGTGCCGGATCCTCAACGAGGGTCTGAGGCGTTCGATGGGCGAACTCTGCATCTTTCTCGACGGCGACTGCGTGCCCCATCGGTATTTCGTGCGCGACCACCTGGAAAACTCGGAGGTCGGCTTCTATCTTGCGGGCCGGCGGGTCGAGCTCGGAGCCGAGCTGAGCGATCGGCTGACTCCCTTGGCGATTCGAGAGGGATTCTTCGATAGGCCGACCTGGACCTTTGTCAGAAGCGTGTGGCGTGGAGAGACCGAGCACCTGCAGCGCGCCGTACGCGTGCCGTGGTCGCCCGTACGGCGCCTCCTCAACATGCACCGGATCGACGACCTCAAGGGCTGCAACTACTCGGTGCCTCGAGACGCTCTCGAGGTCATCAACGGCTTTGACGAGGAGTACGAGGGCTACGGGCGCGAGGACACCGACGTGGAGCTGCGACTCAAGCACTCGGGCTTGCGAATCAAGTCACTCAAGGGTCTGGCGCTCCAGTTCCATGTCTGGCACCCGAGGCGCGAGTTCACTCCGGCAAACAACACTCGGCTCGAGGAGCTCAAGCAGAGTCGCCGCGTGCGCTGCGAGCGGGGGCTGAGCCCCCCCTCGAGCTGACCGACGACGCTAGGGCGCGAGGCAGGCCCGGATCGAGCGGTCGACGTTGAGACGCCCGCCCGTGATAGTCTTCGTTGTGAGCGAGGGGACAGGGTCCACGCCGGCCAGCAAGTTCGCCTTGAGGTTAGAGGTCGAAAGAGGACATACCGCCAGAACGAGGGCCGCCGCTCCGGCCACGTGAGGGGTCGCCATCGACGTGCCGTTGAAGGACAGGTAGCCTCCGCCCTTCACGGTGGAAAGAATCGCCACGCCCGGTGCGCCGAGATCCACGCTCGTCTGGCCGTAGTTCGAGAAGCTTGCGATCCCGTCGCGGTTGTCGGTCGCGGCGACGGCCACGACGTTGTCAACGGCGTAGCTCGCCGGGTAACTCGCGGTCGCGTCGTTGTCGTTGCTCGCGTTTCCGGCGGCCGCGACGAAGAGCATGTCGTTCGTGTTCGCGGACACGATCGCGTTGAAGAGCGTCTGGCTGAAGCCGCCGCCGCCCCAGCTGTTGTTCAGCACCCGGACGTTGGCGCCCAGGGCAGCCGCATTCTTGATCTGAACGAAGTAGTCGATGCACTTGACCGCGTTCGAGGTCGTGCCCGAGCCGCGACGGTCGAGGAATTTGCAGCCGATGATCTTCGTCGTCCAGTTCACGCCGGCGACGCCGATCCCGTTGTTGGCGGAGGCTCCGATCGTGCCCGCCACGTGCGTTCCGTGATTATTGTCGTCCTTCGGGTCGCACTTGTTGAGTATGGCGTTGAAGCCACGAGTGCCGGCCGCGCAGGTGTAGTTCCTTCCAGACAGGGTGACCGTGTACGACGTCGGAGCCGACCAGGAGTTCGCCGCCAGGTCGGGGTGGGTGTAGTCCACCCCCGTATCGATGATGCCGACCGCCACGCTCGCGGAGCCCGTCGTGACGTCCCATGCTGACTGGGCGCTGATGTGGGCGCCCGGCACGCCGGCGATTCCATTGATGACCTGGCCCGTGTTGTCGAGGCCCCAGAGCTGGCCGAAGCTGGGATCGGTCGGCGTCGCGCTCGCGGTAATGATGTAGTTCGGCTCGACGTACTCGACGTCGCCTCGGAGCGAAAGCTCCTCAAGCAGCTTCGCGGCGCTCTTGCTTCGCGAATGAAGTCGCAGGGCTCCTGATCTGCCGACCGGCTCGAGCTCGTCGGCGTCCCCGTGCCTACCGAGCCCCGGAAGGTCCGCGTCGCCGGTCAGCTTGAGAAGGACTTCTCCGCTCGCGGCGGCTCGGCCTCTGACGTGCTCGTGTTCACCTGCTAGGGCGGGGACTGCGAAGGTGGCGACTGCGAGGGCGGCGAGAAGTCGGGAAACGGGGGTATAGCTCATGATTCACTCCAATGTTCAAAAAAGTACCGAGGATTCAAACCTGACCGACTCAACAGCAATCCGGGTGCCGGTCTACCCGGCTCGAGATCATGGGATTTTCTAGATTCTTTCGGTCCATTCCGCTTGGATCGACCGACAGCTGCCCAAAGGGTGGACGGGTCTCAGGCCCGGCGACCGATGCCGTAATACGCGAACCCCAGCGCCCGAAGATCCTCCGGATTGAAGACGTTTCGCCCGTCGAAAACCACGGCCTGCCGCATGCTCGCCTTGAGGCGCGCGAGATCCGCGTTTCGGAACTCGTTCCACTCGGTGGCGACGAGGAGCGCGTCGGCGCCTTCAACGGCCTCGAATGCCGAGCTGCAGTAGCTCACGCGTTTGCCCAGGAGCTTTCGGGCATTCTTCATCGCGACGGGATCGAAAACGCGAATCTGGGCCCCCGCGTCGAGCAGCTCGGAGATCAGGTCGAGGGACGGAGCATCGCGCATGTCGTCCGTGTTCGGCTTGAACGCCAGGCCCCAGACCGCGAATACCCGGCCGTCCAACTTCTGGCCGAAATGGACCTTCAGGCGACCAGCCAGGTGCTTCTTCTGTCTTGCATTGGCGAGCTCAGCGGCGGCGACGACCCCCATCGTCACGCCCTCCTTGCGCGCCGTCGCCAGCAGTGCCTGGACGTCCTTCGGGAAGCATGAGCCGCCGTATCCGATCCCGGCGTAAAGGAAGTGCCTCCCGATCCGCTCGTCGGTGCTCATTCCGCGCCTCACGAGGTCGATGTCCCCGCCCACCTTCTCGCAGAGGAGCGCGAGCTCGTTCATGAAGCTGATTCTCGCGGCGAGAAAGGCGTTCGCCGCGTACTTAGTGACCTCCGCCGAGAGCGGATCCATCCAGAGCACGGGATTTCCCTGCCTGACGAACGGCGCATAGAGCTTCGCGATCCGGTCGAAGACGTCTTTCTTGGGAGTCCCCACGACCACGCGATCCGGCTTGAGGAAGTCGTCGACCGCTGTTCCTTCCTTGAGAAACTCCGGATTGCTGACGACGTCGAACGCATGGCGCGTGTGCTCGCTGATCCAGTCCGCGACGAGCTGGTGGGAGCCGATCGGCACCGTCGACTTGTTCACGATCGTCTTCGGGCCGTTCATCGCTCGGCCGACCTGCTCCGCCGCTGCCTGGAGGAACGAGAGATCAGGCTCACCGCTGGGCAGCGAGGGGGTGCCAACCGCGAGAAAGACGATGTCGGAGGGCGGGATTGCTTCGTCATAGGAGGAAGTAAAAACCAGTCGCTTCTCGGCGATGCCCCTGCGGACGAGTGGCTCGAGGCCGGGCTCATAGATGGGAATTTCGCCTCGCCTGAGAGCCGCGAGCTTGGCGTTGTCGATGTCGACGCAGTACACCCGATTGCCGGTGTCTGCGAAGCACGCCCCGGCGACTAGGCCGACGTATCCGGTTCCGACGACTGAAATCACCATGATCCTCTGATATCTCCCAAAGGCCGGGGAGTTATGCTACTCGAAAAATGTGATGCCGCGCCCTCCGATCACGGCCACGATCATTACTTTGAACGAGGAGCAGGACCTGCCCCGAGCCATCGAGAGCGTGAGGTGGGCGGACGAGGTGCTCGTCGTCGACTCGGGAAGCTCCGACCGGACGGTTGAGGTCGCCGAGCGCTTGGGCGCGCGGGTCGTGCATCATGCCTGGCCCGGTTACGGTCCGCAGAAGAACTTCGCCCAGCGGCAGGCAAAGCATGACTGGATCCTGAACATCGACGCCGACGAGGTGGTGCCTCCTCAGCTTCGGGAGAGGATCCTGGGTGAGCTGGACGGGGTGCCGGAGTCGGGGGGCGTGCGCGGTTTCTTCTTTCCCCGGAAGACTTTCTACCTGGGCCGCTGGATCCGGCATGGGGGCTGGTATCCGAACGAGCTGGTCCGCCTCGCCGATCGAAGGGTTTCCTCGTGGACTGAGCCGGCTGTGCACGAGGAGCTGATCGTCCAGGGCGAGGTGCGGGGGATTCAGGAGCCCCTTCATCATTTCACGTTCTCGAGCATCCAGGACCAGATCCTGACGAATCTGCGGTTTTCCCGCCTGGGCTCGATGGATCTGATCCGCAAGGGCCAGAAACCCAGCGTCTTCAAGCTCCTGGCGAAGCCGGTCGGGAAGTTCCTGGAGACGTACCTCCTGAAAGGGGGCATCCTGGATGGGTTGCCCGGATTCATCATTTCCGTGAATGCCGCGCACAGCATCTTTCTGAAGTACGCTTACCTCCTCGAGGCCGAGATCGTGTGTGAGAGTCCTGATCGTCGATAGCAACATCATGCGGGAGTCCTGGGGCGCGTCGGATCTCCGGCGGTACGCGACCTCCGTCGCCGGTTCGACCGTCGTGGTCCGGAGGGCGCCGCAGGAGGACCTTCCGACGTCGCCTCGACTGTTCGACCGCATCGTGCTTTCCGGCAGCCTTACGCCGGCGTGCGAGGACGCTCCGTGGGTCGCGGGCCTCGAGGCGTTCGTCCGCGCCGCGGTCGCTGAGAGAAAGCCCATACTGGGCGTCTGTTACGGTCACCAGCTCGTGGCGCGGGCGCTCGGTGGAAAGCATCTCGTACGAAGGGGAGACCGCCCCGAGTTCGGCTGGGCACGGATCGAGGTCACATCGGAGACTCGGCTTTTCAAGGGGCTTCCGAGGGTTTTCTACTCCTTCGAGTCGCACTTCGACGAGGTGATCGAGCCTCCGCCGGGCGCGCGCGGAGTCGCGAGGTCGGAGGACTGTCCGGTTCAGGCCTACGAGTTTGATTCCATGCCGGTCTTCGGCATCCAGTTCCACCCGGAGCGCGATCTTGCCGGCGCGAAACGCACGATCGCCGAAAGGAGAAGGACGGGAGAGCCGAAAAAGCTGCTTCGGCCTGACGAGGGCGAGAAGCTCTACGACCCGAAGGTCGCGGAGACCCTCTTCTCGAATTTCTTCGCGCTATGACCGACCCCAGGAAGCCCGCACCCGTGGCCCGACCGGCGAGCGGACGCATGAAGGCCCTGAAGCTCCTTCTGAAACTCGCCTTCATCGCGCTGATCTTCGTGTTTCTGGGCAAGAAAGGGTTCATTTCGCTCGACGCGACCCGGAACGCCTTCGGCCAGGTGGACCGGATGGCGATGGCGTTCGGAGCGCTGATCACGACTTCGCTCCTGTCCGTCATCCGTTGGCAGTGGCTGCTTCGCGCCCAGGACATCCGGTTGGCCTGGACTCGCACCCTGCAGCTCACGTTCATCGGGATGTTCTTCAATATCGCCCTGCCGGGTGCCGTGAGTGGCGATTTCGTGAAAGCCTTCTATATCGCGCGCGAGGTTCATGGAAAGCGGGCCAGGGCCTTCGGAAGCATCCTCTTCGACCGGGTCGCGGGTCTGTCGGCTTTGGTGCTCGTTTCGGCTTTCTCTTTCTCCCTCGGTTACGAGTCCTTTTCGAAAACACCCCTGTTTCAAGGTGTCCTGACGTTCGTTTGCACGGCCGCTGCGTGCGTGGTCGCGTTCTACACGTACCTGCTGCTGGTCCGAGAGCGGCACGATCCCCTGCTCCTGTTCTTCAAGAAGGCCGAAAAGCGCTTCAAATGGGCGGGCTCTTTCACGCGGATCTATGAGGGCATCCGTGAGTACCACAACCGCCGATGGACGGTGTGCAAGGCGATCGGGATCTCCGTGGCCATTCATCTCCTGGTCTGTTTCGCCGTTCTTCAGTTCTCGCTCGCGCTGGGAGACGACTTCATCTCGCCGCTGTCCGTTTTCGTGGTGGTTCCCCTGGGCCTCCTCTTTACCGCGATTCCGTTGCTTCCTGCTGGGGTGGGAACGGGGCATGCCGCCTTCACCTGGCTCTTCCTGCTGCTCGCCTCGCAGCGCGGAGCGGACATTTTCAACCTCTTCCTCCTGGTTCAGATCCTGTTTGGAGCGGTAGGCGGTCTGGTCTACCTGCGCTTCAGATCCCACGAGCCCAAGCCGAGCATGGATGGCACCGCCTTTGCCTGACGGCAGGGCGTGGATCTTCATACTCAGTTGCGTCCGTTCCAGGAGCAGGCACTTGCGGCGCTTGCCGACCCGGGCCACGTCCTCTGCGTCGCGCCTACGGGTTCCGGAAAGAGCCTGATTTACGAGAGATTCCTGCTCGAAACGGGATGCCGTGGGCTCATCATATCCCCCCTCGTTGCGCTTGCGCGCCAGCAGTCGAAACGATTGGCGGCAGTGGGACTGCCGGTCGCGGAGTCGCTCGGTGGGAGTCCGACTCCGGAGGCGCGAGTCCGGATTGCCAGCCCGGAGGCGCTGACTCTTTCCCCGCGTACCGTCGCACGCCTGAAGGGGCGGATCGATCTCGTCGTTGTCGACGAGTGCCATTGCGTTTGGGAGTGGGGCCCGTCGTTTCGGCCCGCGTTTCTCAGATTGGCTGAGGTGGTTCGGGAGCTAGAGGCCCCTCGGAGTCTCTGGCTGACGGCCACCCTCCCGCCCGCCGCGAGGGACACGATCGTCAGCCGGCTCGCCCCACCCGTGCGGGAGGTGGGCGGCTTCGAAGTGCCGAGGGGGATCCGGCTTTCGCTGGAGCGACTACCTTGGAGCGAGCGGCCGCTTTCGCTTGCGAGTCTTCTGGAACGGGAGAGGGGGCCGGGCCTGGTTTATGTCGCCACTCGGGCACTCGCGGAGAGAATTTCGCTGCTCCTCCGGTCGTTCGGCCGCAGGGCGCACTCCTTTCATGCGGGCATGTCGCGGGAGGAGCGTGTCTGCGTGGAGAGCTCGTTCAGAGACGGTCGGCTGGACGTTTTGGCGGCCACGACCGCCTTCGGGTTGGGAATGGACGTCGGGGGGCTCGAGTGGGTCACGCTCTGGCAGCCGCCGCGAACTCTCCTCGCGCTCGCCCAGCTGGTGGGCCGCGTCGGCCGATCGGGAAGAGCAGGGCGAGCGGCGGTCTACTGGGATGACTCCGACTTTCTTCGCCCCGACGTCCCCGTGGGGGAACTGGCACGCGAGTGGATCGCGGTCCGCGATTTTCTGCGATCGACGGACTGCAGGCGGAGGCGCCTCGAGGGCTACTTTCTGGGCCAGGTCGCTCCAGCAGGGCAAACAGGCTGCGGAGAGTGCGATACCTGCCTAGCGACGACGGCGGTTTGGCGACGGGATTCTGCCGGCAGCTAGAATTTTTACATCGTGTCAGGATTAAAACGCCGGTGGGCACGTCGCACCCTATGAAAACCGCCGCGGGGAGCATTGTGCCTTCTCGTGAAGCTGTTACGCTGAATCTGCCGTCATAATAAATCGCGACCCTCATCTCAGGTTTTCCGGGCTCGCGAACAACTGGAATGGATTTGCGCCAACTCATGGAGGAGACATGCGCAGAAACTTTTCGACCTACCTGTTAGCCGGGGCTCTCGCCCTCGCCGCTTCTTCGTCCGCCTTGGCCGTGGAGGCAAAGGCCGAAGCGAGCTCCCCGCCACGAGCCCTGAAGGAATGGACTCTTCTCGTGTTCCTGAACGGGCACAACAACCTCGACAGCTTCGGGGCGATGGACATCAACGAGATGGAGAAGGTCGGGTCGACCGACCAGGTGAACGTCGTTGTTCAGTGGGCAAGCACGGCCAACGGCCGCACCCGCCGGCTGCTCGCGAGAAAGGACAACGACCCGAGGCGCGTGACCTCGCCGACGGTTCAGGACCTGGCAGCCGTCGACATGGGCGACTGGCGCAACCTGGTTGAGTTCGTGCGCTGGGGCGCCGCGAACTACCCCGCGAAACGCTACTTCGTCGATGTCTGGGATCACGGCAGCGGCTGGCACAAGCTGCGCGGCGATTCTGGAATGACACCGAAGGACATCAGCTGGGATGATCACACGGGCAACTACATCACGACGGAGCAGCTCGGAGAGGCGTTGAAACAGTCCGCCGAGATCATCGGGCACCGGATCGACATCTATGGAAGCGACGCCTGCCTGATGGCGATGGCGGAGGTCGCCGGCGAGATGGTCGACTCGGTCGACGTGTTCGTCGGCTCTGAGGAGGTCGAGCCGGGCGAGGGCTGGCCGTACGACGGGCTGGTCAAGGGCATGGCTGACAAGCCGACGGCGACCGCGGCGGAGGTGGCGAAGATTCTCACGGCCGAGTACGTGAAGTCGTACCAGGGCGGGTCGCAGGGAACGCGCGAGGTCACCTTCTCGGCGTTCGATCTCTCGAAGACCGAGAAGCTGTACGAGGCGATCGCGGGCTTCGGTCAGCGCCTTCGCGCTCTCGGGACGGGCGATCGGACGAAGGCCGTCACAGCCGCGAACGACACGATCTCGTTCACCTACAGCGACTACGGCGATCTTCAGGACTTCCTGGCTCTTCTCGAGCGGGCTGGAGTCGGCGGAATCGGGCGCGAGGACTACGGGGCCGTGCGCGGCGCCTGCGGCGACTACGTCATCGCGAATCAGACGACTTCTACTTACAGCCGGGCGAAAGGTCTCGCGATCTGGCTGCCCGGCGCGAAGTACACCTACAACCGCTACGCGGCCCGGTACGCGGGCCTGAAGTTCAACCGCGCGACGGACTGGGGGGCGGCGCTTCAGCATGTTCTTCAGGACACACAGTAAGATCGGATAGCGGCCTCAACTCTGATCTTTCAGCACCGTGCCAGAGTCTAGTTCGGACAAAGGCGGTCGAGCACCTGCGTCGAGCGGTCGTAGAGGCCCCCGCGGCTCTCGATGGCGTCGAGATACAGAGCCGAAACGCTTTTCCGGAAAACGGCCCGGTACCGCGCGAAGAGGTCGCGAACGCGCGGCGACTCCCGGAGCGGGCAGTAATGCTTGCGGATCGTCGGCCAGATCCGGTCCCACCGGTAGGCTGAGAAGTGAGACGGATTGAATGTCTCGTCGTAGTCGGGGTTCACGTAGTCGCGCAGGTCGATCAGGCGACGCTGGCGCCAGCCGGTCGCGGTTCGCTCGAGATATGAGTCTTCGCCTTCGCAGAGGCTTCGGGCCATGAGGAACCCCTGGTAGTTCGCCTCCAGGTCGGCGTACGAGAAGATTCCACCGAGCGCGTAACCGAGCGACCAGTTCTCGCCGACGATTCCCCAGCTCAGCATGCGATTGACGGCTTCGGGCTCGTCGAGGCCACGGCGTCGGAGGCTCATGAACTTGCGGTAGTAGTCGCCGCCGAGCAGGAAGATGTGGCCGATCTTGTCGGTTCCCATGTGCACGCCGTTGAATTTGACGGTTGGGGAAAGCTTGGGCACGCCGTACGGCCACTGCACCAGGCCGTAGATCCCGACGGGCGCGCCTTCCGGGGCGCGGTAGTCGGCGTAGACGCGGTCGATCTTGTCGCTGTGCTTGGCCCAGCGGCTCACGTGCACGGTGATCCGACTGCCGACGATCTCCGACATCACGGAGTTCGTGACTTCCTCGCAGGACAGCGAGCGGCGTCGGGATCGGCGGTTCACTGCCGCGAGCGCGAGCTGAACCTCGGCGTTCACGTAGCTGTTCATGCCGTCGGTCGAGTCGCGAAGCTCCACCACCCAGGCGACATAGTTGTCGGATTCGGCGGAGTAGCTTGAGGTTGAGGCGGACAGAAGTGCGACGCTGAGAATGGCTGCTGTGGGGACTTGGCGCATAAAAACGCACCGTGTCACAATACTACAAAGTAAACAAGTCTGGTAAGTTCAACCAGGTTTAAGGTGCTAATTTACCTGTGTAATTGGTCTGTCCCGAGGATTCGAGCCCGACTCCTCATCCCGCGGCTGCGGGGTCGGGGTGCCCGTCGATACGGAGCTGAAATAGAAAATAAGGGGGGATGCAGGCCCCCTGCCCGCTGGAAGCTCCCTCGAGCCGCGCGCAGATGGCGTCGTCCCGGCAGGGCTCCGCCTCCGAGCAGCTCCGCATCGCGCCTGGCCGCACGTTCTTGCGCAAGCACGCGTCGAAGGTCTCTTTCCGGCGCGCCAGGCAGTCGTTGAATCCCTGGAGAACGGCGATCGAGCCGCAGGCCTCCCCTGCTCCGAGACTTTCACAGCCTCCCGAGCACATTCCGCCGGGAAAGCCGACGCTCGTATCCTCGCAGAGCCGAGAAGATCCGCAGTCCGTCGCGCGCGAGAGCACCACGCGATCGACATGAGGATTCGCGTGATGCCGGATCCGGCCTGGCTGGCAGGCGCTGCCCGCGCTCGGCCGGTCGGGCGCGCAGACGCCGGTGCGGCTGACCCGGTCGTCGGCGATCACGGGCGCGCAGTGAAAGCCCGGCTCGCACTTCCAGTCGGCGAAGGCGGGGTCACCCAGGCCGCAGTGGGAACCGAAGCGACCCTCGCCAGCCTCAGCTCTTACGGAGAGCGGCCGTGAGCCTCTGGGCGCAGCTCCTGTGAGGACCTTCGCGTGGAAGTCCTGTCGCCTCGCCTGGTCGAGCAGGAAATGAGGGGAAGCCGATACCTCGATCGCGTTGACGGCCGAGGTCTCGGGCCTGTCCCTGCCCAGGAAGTGGAATCCGGCGACCGTACGACCCTGATGGCAGCCGATACAGGTCAGATCGTTGAGCCGACGGATCAGCCCATGGGGTGATCGCGCAAAGCCCGAAAAATCGGACTCCTTGAAGAGCCGTGTGAACGGGGCGTTCGCGAGGCGGTGCGCCCCGTGCAGCGCGACCGAGGTTGTCTTTCGCGCCAGGAATTCGTCGGGGATGACCGCGATGCCCTCGTCGATCGCGCGCAGGTTCGCCGGTTCTCTGAGCCACGCGAGGAGCTTGCCCCGATCGGCGGGCCTTCGCAGCAGTCGCTCGACGTCAGGCGTGTTTTCGAGGGGCGCAAGCTCGAATCGACCGCTTTTTCGATGGAAAACGCGAAGAAGATACTCGGCGTAGCCGCCCATATCGGGCCGCACCGTCGACGGCCAGCGTACGGACTGCAAATTGATCTCGAGGGCCTTGAGGGAAGCCAGAGGGAGATCCGCTGGGGATGACTCTTTCGGTGCTGATGTCGCGCGCGCGAGAAATGAATCCCAGAGCCGGGCCGCGCTCCTGCAGCTCGCGTCCTTCGCTGGGGCCCAGAAGACGAGGTTCACGGTGAGGGGCAGGCGGGAGTAGACCTTCCCGGGAATCTGGTAAGCCAGGCGATAGATCAGCCGGAATTCTCCGCATGACCCCGCCTGGAAGGGGGATCGGTCGAGCCGATTCAGGATTCCGACGAGCTCGAAACGGGCGTGAGGAGACCTGAGCCATCTCGAGTCAAACAACCGATGGCCGGAGCCCATGGACGGCCTCAGGAGGGGGTCCTTCGTTTTCAGCTCCTGAAGGTCCGCCTCGAGGGATTGGATCACGGACCGATAGGCCTCGTTCGCCGATAGAGCGCGGTTGTCCGGATCCCCGGCGGAGGCTCCGAACCCGAGGCGCGCGAGGTTGAACCCTCGGGCCTCCAGGGCGAGAAGGGTCGCGGGGTCGTCGACCTTGAGGTTCGCGCCCGCCGAGCGGGTGCAGAAGAGCACCGCGATCCAAAGCGCCCACCCTTTCCAAAATCGCATGGTAATGAAGGGTCTCACCTGAGACTTGAGCCAGTCCAGGTCCGTGATGCTAGGGTGGCCCCATCGGGGAGGCATCGGGGATGAGGGTTTCGGCGCGAGGACTGGGGATCGGAGTGGCGGCGTTTTTCGTAGGCACGCTCTCGGCGCCCTCGAGGGCGCTCGCCGAGGTCGACGTACTTGCGGCGCTCAACGCGCTCCCGGGTGTAACTGCCGTGGAGTCAACCGTCGAGGACGATACGAAGGACGGCTTGCGCCGTTTCGCGCTGCAGATCGAGCAGCCGGTCGACCATTTCGACTCCGCCGCCGGGATGTTCCGGCAGAAGCTCGTGCTCTTCCATCGCGGGTACGAGGCGCCGATGGTGCTCCAGACGAGCGGGTACCGGATTTTCTCGGAACGCCTGGGCCGGCTGGCCAGGCATTTCGGCACGAACCAGCTCCAGGTCGAGCACCGGTTCTTCGGGGAGTCGGTGCCGGCCGCGCCCGCGGATTGGTCGAAGCTCACGGTTCGCCAATCGGCGGAGGATTTCCACCGGATTGCTCTAGCCTTCCGGACGCTTTATCCTCGCCGCTGGGTCAACACGGGCGGGAGCAAGGGCGGGATGACGTCGACCTATCACCGGCGCTTCCATCCCGGGGATCTGGACGGCACGGTCGCCGACGTGGCGCCGCTCTCGTTCACGACGGAAGATCCGCGCTACATCGACTTCGTTCGTTTCGTGGGGGGGGAGAGCTATGCCGGTTGCCGCTCGAGTCTCGAGTCGCTGCAGCAGACGCTTCTTCAAAGGCGAGACGAGCTGCTGCCGAAGATCGAAGGCGAGTTCTCGCTGCTCGGCGGGAAGGGCGTGAGTTACGAGCACTCCGTGATCGAGCTTCCCTTCATCTTCTGGCAGTACGGAGATCCGCAGGACGAAAAACTCGGTTGCGCTCGCGTGCCGGCTTCGGAAGCGGCCACCGACGACCTTCTGTCGTTTCTCCAGGCGATCAACGATCCGGCTTCCTACGACGATCAGTCGCTCAAAAAGTTCCAGCCCTACTATTACCAGGCGGCCGTTGAGCTTGGAGCGCCGGCGGTGTCGCTCGAGCACCTTCTCTCCCAGCTTCTGCACCCGTTTCGGCTCGAGCAGTATCTTCCCCGCGGGGTACCGGCCGCCTATTCGGATGCGACGATGCACGACGTGAAGGACTGGATCGCGCGCGAGGCGAAGGGGTTTCTCTTCGTCTACGGCGAGCTCGACCCCTGGACCGCAGGAGCCTATCGGGACCTGAACGGCGCGCCTGGCGGCGACAATCACTGGTATCTCGTTCCCGGGGGCAATCACGGATCCAACTACCAGGCGCTGCCCGAGCAGCTCCGCGCCGAGGCGGTGGCGACCCTCAGCCGGTGGTTCGACAAGGCGCCTACCAAGACTTCCGAGACGCGGCCGGGCGAGGAAGACCTCGAAGACGTCGAGTTTCGGCTGCGGCGAAGCCATCGCTGATTTCCCGTGGGGGTGGGCCTGCGAAGGCGCTCTGATCCGGTCGGTCTATCTGATATATTTACTTGTAATAACTACTTAATTTATAATTCCCGACTCTATAGATCAACATTGATTTTATGCGACGCATCAGTTAATCCCCTGCGTGGATGCTGGCTCGTTTCTGGGTCTTGATGATGTCTTTCCACCGCTTTCTGCCCGTCCTTCGGGCGTGGATCATGGCGTTCGCCGTATTCGCGCTGCTCCTGCTGAACGTGCTGCGGTCGCAGGCGGCCGAGACGGGCGTCGTGCCGAAGGCGAGCATCGTGACGGAGTACTTCGTCACCGTGGAGAGCGCCGAGCCTCGCCGTGACTGCACCTACCTGCACAACGTCATCAATCTCGCGCGCAAGTCACCGACGACGACTCGCTGCGAGCTCGCTTCTGACACGAGCGGCATCGCGATGGCCCGAGCCTCGGCTCGATTCAAGTACCGCTTCGCGTACGAACGTCAGCGTGACGGCGGAGCCCGCCTTGCCGTGGAGAACTGGGCGCGCGCGGATGAGACCGACTTCGAGCGCCTCTCCTGGAACGTGTCGCCGTCTTCACGCGATAGCGAAGCCGAGCCAGGAGGCTCGCATGTAAACGAGCTCGCCGTTCAAAAGATCGCGGAAAACATCTTCGACTACGAACGCAACGAGCGGCGGATCAAGGACGTCGTGCTTGCGAAGGGTGTACAGGCCGAGTCGTCTCGGGTCGCGATCGATCAGGAAGGACGCTACGTCGATCGCCGGACGGGCCAGGCGATCGGGCTGGAGACGGCCTACGAGAAGTTCTCGTCGGAGGGGCCCCGCCAACGCTCGTATCTGACCGCCGCGATCGAAGTCGCCGCGACGCTGGGCCTGGGCGCCATCTGGTACTGGGTGCAAGCGGATCTCAACGCCCAGGACTGGGACTACACGCTCGAGTCCATGTGGCGGAAGAAGTTCCTGAGCACCGAAGGCTACCGGTTCGACAACAACACGATGTGGCTCAACTCCCCCGGGCATCCCATCAGCGGGGCGTTCTTCTACCTCTTCGGGCGCACGAGCGGCTTCTCCTCGCTGGAGTCCTTTCTGATCGGCTTCGCGGCATCAGCCCTCTGGGAGTACGTGGTCGAGTACCGCGAGGCCGTCAGCATCAACGACATGATCTTCACGCCGGTGGGCGGGTTCGCGATCGGCGAGGCGATGTACCAGCATGAGCGGCACCGTGGGCGAGCGCGGGCTCATGGACTTCAACTTCTTCACGAAAGTCGCCTTTGCGGGCTACTACCGGCAATCCCTCGAGCGGTCCGAGTCGGGCGACCTTCGCGGCTACAGCTTCTTCGTCGGACCTGCAACCGCCTACCAGCATCGCACCCATGAGTCGGCGGCGGGCACGGACGACGTGATGGGAATCGTGAACGTGCTCGGTACGACGCTCGACTTCACTTACTACGCGGGCCCTGTGCGCGTGCGCGCGACCTTCGACGTTTACGGCGATTTCGCGGCGGTGCGGTCGTACGCGGTCGATCGCTACGATATCGACCACATCCTGCTTGGCACGAAGTCCGTGCTGCAGTTTCAGCGGTACTACTTCGCCTTCGGCGTGACTGCCGCACCCAGGCTAGTCGTCAACGCCTACGGCTTCGAGGCCGGCGCCGAGCTCACCTACCATCACTTCGACTCGATCGAAGGATTGGATCGGCGGCAGTCCGTCGTGAACAACGACTTCAGCCTGAATGACTCACTCCTGAGCTACCGCCTCTGGCTGGCATACACGTTGCCCGGAGACTGGCTCAAGCTCGCGCTCTCGTTCCAGCAGATTCATCGGAGGGGCGAGATCGGCGAGCTCGTCGTCAGCGAGGCGGAGACGCAGGTGCTGGCGAGTCTGGTCTTCGCGTTCTAGCGAGGAGCCCTGCTTCTCCTTCCGCGCGGGGAGGCGGCGGGGCCCGCCTGCCGGGACAGGCGGGCGCCCGTCAGGGCGAGCACCCCGAAGCCGCACGCGGCAGCGATGACGAAGTGCCAGAGGTATCGCGCGCCGAAGGGCTCGTACGTGAGGCGGACACTCCCTTCTGACTCAAGCGGGATACGGATGAAGCCGAAAGGGTCCTCCTCGATCGGCACGGGTTTCCCGTCGACCTCGGCTCGCCAGCCTGGCCACCTGAAAAAAGTCGCGACCAGCTGGGCGCGGCCTCTCGCCGGTGGAAGGCGGGCCTCGACCCCGTCGGGAAGGATTCGGTAGTCCCGCAGGAATTCGGGCTTTGGGCCGTCGAGGTAAAGGGGCGTGGGTCTGGCGGGATTTTCATGGAGGACAAGTGTCATCGGGGCGGGGCTCGAGGAGGGTTGCTCGAGCTTGGTCAGCTCGAGTCGCCTGGACGAGGAATCCGGGACCCAGCCTGTGAAGCCGAGGGGCGGCTCTTCCGTATGGCTCAGCAGGGCAAACCACCTGATGCCAAGCCTCGCGAAGGTGTCGGCCGATCCGGGAACGAACGAATAATAGAAGGGATCCTCGTTTGCCGTAATCAGGCCGGAGCTAGCAAGCTTTTCACGCAGCCGCCAGCTATGGATTATGGATCTGCCGCTGCTGCTGAGGATGCCGTTTACGGCGTCCCTGCTCTCGAAGGCCGAGGGCAGGGCAGGCATGTTCGAGGCGAACCGAAATCCCGGCTTCAGGCCGCGAAAGAGGGACGACAGGCGGACATCGACAGCCTCCCGAGAGTGGCCAACTATCGCCATTGCCCGGTCGACGTAGAGTGCTCCGTCTACGCAGGCCCAGAGGAGCAGGAGACCTGCCGCGAGAGGTGCCGGCCCTCTCGGAATCGTCGTCAGCGAACTGACCAGAAACTGGAGTCCGCGACCCACCAGGACCATGAGGAAGACGTTCGAGAACCAAAGCACCCGAAGAGGGTTTGTCGAGTCGAACCCTGGAATCGTGGACTGCGAGCCTGGAATCAGGCGAATGGCCAGTACCCCGACAAAGGGCAGGACTCCGAGAGCGAGGATGACGGAGCGGTTCAGGGGGATCCGCTGACCCTGGCTTGGCCGAAGCTCCGACCGAAGCTCCCGGCGCGGAGCCAGACACCCTGCGGCGGCGACGAGCAGGATCGAGAGTCCTGGTCCTACCAGAACTCCCCCGAAAGTCTGAAACCGCTCCAAGGCTGGGAGGAGGTCTCGGAGCGTTTCTATCGTCTTGACCGGATGGAAGGTCTCGAAAGGGATGCGCGCGCGCGCTGACTCGAGAGCGAGCGAGAAGAACTCAATGAGGTGAGGTGCCACGAGGAGCAGCGGGGGGATCGTCGCGAAGGCGATCGGAGCTAGGACGTTCCACCTCCCCTTCGCGACCAGGACGGCGTACGCAGCGAGGAAACCCGAGCCGAGCAGCCAGCCATGGATGCCCACTCCGAGCGAAAAGAGGGCAAGCACCATCGACAGGGAGAGCAAGGACGTTCGCGAGCGGGATTCGACCCAGGCGTCCAGAGCGAAGAGGCAAAGCACAAAATAGGGGATGGCTCCATGGTGCGCGTTCATGAAAAGGGTCTGGTAGGAGCAAGGTACGTACGAGCAGAGGAGGCCGGAGGCGATGGCAGCCCAGAGGGGCATCGCCTTCTGCAGGAAGGCGATCAGGGCGAACACGGTAAGGAATCGGAACCCGACGTTGTTGATCGTCATCGCCCAGGCGGTGTCGGCGACCAGGAGGTGCGTGAGGGCTTGGGGGGCCCATGGAAGCACG
>CAYJTX010000013.1:0-20213 GCA_964372615.1 uncultured Bacteriovoracaceae bacterium
AAGCGCCGTCTGCGAAGGAGTGATGGGCCGGGCCGCGTACCCTTTTTCGGACAGCCCCTCAACAAGGGTCGAGAGGCCCGCCTCTCGGTCGATCCCGAAGAGCGCGCAGGTCGGGTGCTGAATTGCCTTGGGGCGCCCCTTGCCCATCCCGAAAGAGGTCGAGGGGAATGTCCCGAACCCTGTTGAAAGAACCAGTGAAAAGACCCATCCAGCCTGCCCGACCCAGATTTTGCGCATACCAGGGAGATATAGACATCAGACCAGTGACGCAAGCCCATTCCACCTCGCACCGTAGAAGCTCCCACCCTCCACACCCGTCTCCGTCCGTCCACAGTCATCCATCCCCAGCACGGCCGGCCCGCTCTCCCTGTCTCCGACCCATCACATAGCCTTGGTGGTCCAACTTCCGGCTCATGAGCACTCACTCGAACCCTTCCAGGGTGAGAGTGAGTGCTCATGAGCAAACCCCGTAGGGTTTTAGGAAGTTGGACCACCCAATAACTAAGGGCCATAACTAAGGGGATTGCTGCCTGCAGGGCGAAGCGGCCTTCGGCCGTTGTAGGTGATTGCGGAAACAGGACCGGGCGCCTGAGCGCCCGGTCCAATCATCCAATGATCAAGCAAACGCATGCGTTTGCCTTTCCACGCTAGCGGCGCGCCACGCAACGCACTGCAAAGTCGCCTGCGTAAACGCGAAAGACGTCGTCGATGAAGCCCGTGCGCCCATAGAAGACGTAGGCGCTACCGGAGTAGTCGGGGTGAACCGACGAAGACCAAAAGTAGTTGGTCACCGAGCGGCCATTAGCAGTGCGGTAGCGATACAGGTTGGGGAGCACCTGGGGGGTGTAGCCTGTACCTACGTATTCCGAGGCTGCCGTCGTTGCGCCCATGTACCCACGGAGACGGGCAAAGTCTTCGCGGCTCGGCGGCTGAGCGTCGAGGCTCTGACAGTATTCGGTCGCTTGATACTGATCCATATGGCGGATCGAGCCGTCCGCGTTCTTCGCGATATCGCCCCAGATCATCCCGCTCGGGTCGCGCCAGGATTCGCCGAAATCACGATGAACCGGCGCCACGCGCGTGAACACTGCCCCCGTCGTCGTTCTGTGGGTATCGCTTGCGCCCTCAAGCCGCCGGACCCGCTCCAGGAGCTCGCGCACCTCGCGCTCCAGCTCATCAACCCTCTGTTCGCACGCCTCGGCCGCCTGGGCCACGGGAGCGCCTTGAGCCAGAACCATTCCCAATGCCACGGCGACGGCCGCAAAGCTCTTCATGGGCAAATCTCCTCAACCAAACACCCAGAACCCGGGTGGGTCTTGGGAGAGTGGAAACAAAACGGCCGGCGATCCACCCGCGCAAGGTCGTTATTCGGGTGAATCGCCGGCCATCTGCCACAAGCAAGCCCCTCGGTGATCAGCTCGCCCATGTCTCTCCTGAGCACTACCGAAAGCACCTGCCATACCAACTCGGCCCGCCGAGGGGCACTTCCATGGATCATTTAAGCATTGGAAATATAACGGTAAAATTAAACTACCTAACAGGGCAGTAAGCTAGCCGCCAGTTTTCGCTCTCTGCTCGGTACTCTGCAGGGCGCTCGACAGTGTCAAAGATCCCGCAAAACCCGCTTTACAAGAAGCCATCGGCCGGGAGTGACTGGGCCCATGAAGACACACTCTTACAGCTGGGTACCGGGACTCCTCGCCGCCACGCTTGCGTTGGCCAACATCGCCGCCGCAGACGGCCCGATACCCGACCCTCAGCGAGACCTCGTCAGTTTCTTCGAGCGCCTCGAGGGCTCGTGGGACGGAGACGGAGTTCGGCTGGAGCTCATGGCGAACGGACGATTCGAGGAGACGAAGTACGACCTCGAGATGGACGTCGACGACGAGTGGAACGACGAGTGGGACGTGCGAACGGAAGTGACGACCGACCGCGGCTCGACGACGATCGGAACCACCCGGTTCGGCGTCCGCAGCGGGCACCTGTTCATGGGCCAGTACAGCGCCACCGAGCCCGTCGCCGTCGCGCGGTTCAGTCCGAGCGAGCTCGAGTACTCCTTTCGGAGAATTGATTTCAGCACGGGCCGCATCTACGACTGGCGGGTCACGGCCGACCTTTCGCCGGACGGGCGCCGCATGCGGGGAACGAACCGCGTGGAGATGAACGGCGTCGTCGTTCTGGACGACCGTTACGTAGCGCGAAAATAGGCTATCTCGGGGGCTTTTACTGCGGCCTGCGAATGAACCGGTAGCCCTCGCCCCGAAGGCACTGCACCGTCCAACCACTCAGGGATATCTTTTTCCGGATCTTGGAAACGTGGGTGTCGATCGTGTGCTCGGTCACGTGCACCCCCTGGCCCCAGACCGACGAAATCAGCTTCTCGCGCGAAAACACTTCGTTCTCATGCTCCGCGAGGAACCGAAGAAGCTTGAACTCCTGCGGCGTCGTCTCGACATCGCTCGTGCGCCCTCCCGCCTGGAGGATCTGCAGCCTGAGCAGCTTGGTGTCCAGGCGCAGTCCTTCCTTCTCAATCACCTCGGCGGCGGCAACTTCCTCCTTGGCTCGCTTGACGCGTGCCTCGACCCGGGCGCGGAACTCCGTCGCCTCGAAGGGCTTGGTGACGTAATCCTCCTCCCCGAGCGAGAACCCCATCACCTTGTCAGGAACATCTAAGGGGCCGGTCAGGAAGATGATCGGGACTTTTCTGGTGCGATCGTCGTTTCGAAGAGCCGCGCAAAACTGAAACCCGTCCCCGTCCGGAAGGCTGATATCCAAGACAATCAGATGGAAATTCTTCAAGCTGAGGTGCCGCTTCGCGTCCCCGATCGAAAGGGCGGACGTCACTCGAAAGCCGTCCCCCAGAGACTTCGAGACCTGGTCATGGACCTCTTTCTGATCCTCGACCAAGAGAATATCGTGCACGCACCCTCCGAGAGCGGACTCGCTGTTTCCCATAACTGCAGGAATCAGTTCATGATAGCGGATCCGCCCGGGAGGTCAATTGACCGGTCCGGCTTGCGACGCGGAGGCCCTTCGCGACCGAGATCGGTACTCCCGAAGGATTTTCTGATGACCCGGCTTGTGCGGCTGCAGGAGAGCCTGATGCACCTTGCGCTCGCGGAAGTGCCGGGCCACGTGAAGCGGGCGCTTTGAGGCCGGATCGATCCCGCTCCAGAACATCGCGGTGGCGAGCGTCATCGGCGTGGGAATGAAGCCCTGGACCTGCTGGAGCTTCAGGCCCTCGCTCTTCAGCCAGCCGAAGACCTGCTCCATCTTCTGGTCCGTCGTCCCCGGGAAGCTCGAGATGAAGTAGGGCACCAGGTACTGCTCCTTGCCGGCATCCCGGGACATCTTCTCGAACTCGTCGCGAAACTCGCAGAATGATTCGAACCCGGGCTTCTTCATGAGGTGGAGCACCTCGGGATCGGTGTGCTCGGGCGCGACCTTCAGATGCCCGCCGACGTGGTGGGTAATCACCTCGCGCAGGTACTCCTTGTCCCTGAGCGCCAGGTCGTAACGCAGCCCGCTCGCGATGATGACCTTCCGTACGCCGTCGGTCGTTCGCGCCTTCCTGAGCAGCTGAGTCTGCGGCGAATGATCAGTCACGAGATGCGGGCAGATGCGCGGGTGAACGCAGGAGAGCTTTCGGCAGGCGCTCTGCACCTTCTCGCTCTTGCAGCGAAGCATGTACATGTTCGCGGTCGGCCCTCCCAGGTCCGAGACCACGCCGGTGAAGCCCTCGACGGTCTTCATCTTGCCGAGCTCCTTGAGGACCGAATCTTCGGAGCGGGACTGAACGACCCGGCCCTGGTGCAGGGTGATCGCGCAAAAGGAACAGCCCCCGAAGCAGCCCCGGTTCACCGCGACCGAGAAGCGGATCATCTCCGCGGCGGGAATCTTCTCAGAGTAATGCGGATGGGCCTCCTTCGCGAACGGCATCTCGTAAAGCGCGTCGAGCTCGGGAGTCGTGAGCGGGAGCGCGGGAGGGTTGATGACCACCGAGCGCGATCCGTGATGCTGAACGAGAGTCTTGGCGTTGTAGGGATTGGACTCCAGCTCGATGAAATACGCGGCGCGCGCGAACTTTTTCTTGTCGTCCCGGACCTCGTCGAAGGAAGGAAGAGTCAGGCGGTGGGGGATCTCCCGGGCGTCGTCCCGAGTCGCGACGTAAGCCGTTCCGCGCTCGTTCCGCAGGCGGCGGAAGGCGCCCGCGTACCACCCCGCGGAGGCCGGCGCCTCCTCCCGTGCCCTCTTCAAGTCCTTCGCGATCCGCAGGCACTGTCGCTCGCCCATTCCGAACACGAGAAGGTCGCAATCGAGGTCCACCAGGAGAGACGGTCGAACCCGATTCTGCCAGAAATCGTAATGCGCCAGGCGCCGCAACGACGCCTCGACGCCGCCCACGACGACCGGCACATCAGGAAACGCCTTTCGGGCCAGACGGGCGTACACGACGCTCGCGTAGTCCGGCCGGTAGCCGCCCGAGCCCCCCGGCGAGTACATGTCGTCGGAGCGCACCTTGCGGTTCGCCGTGTAGTTGTTGATCATCGAGTCCACGACGCCGGCGCTCACACCGACAAAGAGCCGCGGCACGCCCATGCGCCGCCAGTCCACGAGCGCCTCGACTTCGCTCACGGCCGGTCGCCTCGGTTCGTTCCCCAGCTTGGGTCCCGTGAAGCCCGGGAACTGCGGCTGGGCGAGAATCCCCACGCGATACCCTTCTCGGATCAGGAGCTGAGCCAGGAGCGGCACCCCGAAGCTCGGATGATCGACGTAAGCGTCGCCGCTCACCAGCAGCACGTCGAGCTCACGCCAGCCTCGGGCATCCATTTCGGCTCGCGTCGTCGGAACGAATTTTCTCAGACGGGCCTGCTCGCGCGAACGCGGAGTCTCGACCTGGTCTACGGGAATCGGCTCGGAAACCCAGCCCCATCCGGGCTGGCGATCACCGGAGTTCGTGACGCTACCGGGCACTCCCACGGGAAGCGCCGGCAAATGGGAAAGATCCTGCCGCATGCCCGGTTACGGGTATACAGCCTGACTGAGGAAGTCAACCTTAGCTATTCCTCGTCGCCCTTCTGAAGGGCCGCGATGACGTTCAGATCCTCAAGCGTCGTCGTATCGCCCTTGACCTTGCCGTTGATCGCGAGCTCGCGCAGCAACCGGCGCATGATCTTTCCGGAGCGGGTTTTCGGAAGCCCGTCGGCGAAGCGCACCTCGTCGGGCCGCGCGAGCGCGCCGATCTCCTTCACGACGTGGGCTCGGAGCTCGTCCTTCAGCTTCTCGAGGGCCGCCGAATGCGTTCCTCCGGCCTCCCGGATCGCCGAGGCCTTCAGCGTCACGAACGCGACCACCGCCTGCCCCTTGATCTCGTCGGGCCGGCCGACGACGGCCGCCTCCGCGACCTTCGGGTGGGAAACGAGGGCGCTTTCGACCTCCATCGTCCCGAACCGGTGCCCGCTCACCTTGATCACGTCGTCGACCCGGCCGAGGCACCAGAGGTAGCCGTCCTCGTCCCTGCGGGCTCCATCGCCCGTGAAGTAGATCCCGCCCGGAAAGTCGCTGAAGTACTGCTGCTTGAATCTCTCGGGATCGCCATGGATCGTCCGCGCCATGGCGGGCCAGGGCTTCCGAATCACCATCAAGCCGCCCTCTCCGAGCGGTACGCTCCGGCCGTCCTTGTCGACCACGTCCACGTCAAAACCGGGCAGAGCCATCGTCGCCGAGCCTGGCTTCGTGGAGGTCACCCCCGGAACGGGGGAGATGACGATGCAGCCCGTCTCCGTCTGCCAGTAGGTGTCCACGATCGGGCAGCGGCCGCCCCCGATCTGCTCGTGGTACCAGATCCAGGCCTCGGGGTTGATCGGCTCGCCCACCGTACCCAGAAGTCTGAGCGACGAGAGATCGCGTTTCTTGGGGTGCTCGCGGCCCAGTCGCATGAACGTCCGGATGGCCGTGGGCGCCGTGTAGAGGATGGAGATCCGATGCCGCTCGATCATCGCCCAGAAGCGGTCCGGCTCCGGAGTCGTGGGTGCTCCTTCGTAGAGGAAGATCGTCGCGCCCGCCGCGAGCGGCCCGTAAACGACGTAAGTATGCCCCGTGACCCAGCCGATGTCGGCGGTGCACCAGTAAAGATCCGAGGGCTTCAGGTCGAAGACCATCATCGTCGTCCGAAGCGCGGAGGCCATGTAGCCGCCCGTTGAATGAACGATGCCTTTCGGTTTTCCGGTCGTCCCGCTCGTGTAGAGGATGAAGAGCGGGTGCTCCGAATCGACCGCCTCGGGCGCTCCGACGGCCTTCGCCTCGGAAGCCGGAATCGAGGCGATGAGCTCGTGCCAGTCGTGGTAAGATATCGCCCCTACCTTGCGGGTCGAAGCCGGCTTCACCGCGCGGGAGAAGGACCGCGCAAGCTCCGTCGTGGGCTGACCGGCCCAGGCCCTCTTGACCATCACGACATCCGTGATCGAAGGGCAGCTCTTGAGCGCCACATCGACCTGATCCCGCAGCTTCACCTGGCTGCCCTTGCGGTATCCGAAGTCAGCCGTGATCACCGCCTTGGCCTGGGCGTCGTTGATCCGGTCCTTGAGAGATTCGGCGCTGAAGCCCGCGAAGACGACCGTATGGGTGAAACCCCCGCGGGCGCAGGCGAGCATCGCTGCGGCCGCCTCGGGGATGAGCGGCATGTAGATAGCCACGCGATCCCCGGACTTGAGCCCGAGCCCGCGCAGCGCCGCCGTCATCCGTTCCACCTGCGTGTGGAGCTCCGAATAGGTCCAGGTCTCCGTCTCGCCCGGCTCGCCCTCCCAGATGATGGCGGCCTTTTGGGGCTGTTCCCCCAGGTGCCGATCGAGACAATTCACGGAGGCATTCAGCTTCCCGCCCAGGAACCACTTCGAGAAGGGGGGCTTCCATTCGAGCGTCGTGTGCCAGGGCTCGATCCACTTCAGATCGAGCGCGGCGTCCGACCAGTACTGCTCGGGCGCGGACCGCGCCTGCCTCTGGAGCCGGTCGAAGTGGAGCGGCGGAAAATTGGCAGTTTTCGCGAACGCCTCCGAAGGGGGGAATACGCGGGTTTCCTTCAACGTGACGTCGATGTTCTGGCTCACGGGGGCCAGCCTAATTCCACGGTGACCCCAGTACAAGGGCGCTATACTGGGAAATGACGCCATGCCCGAGCCCAACGACCCCCTCGAGGCCGAAGCCGTACCGGCCAAGAAGATCAAGGTGGTGATCAGCGACTTCCATCTCTCGCGCGGCAAATGGCTGCCCGATGGCAGGCGCAACCCGCTCGAGGACTTTCACCAGGACGAGAAGTTCCGTGAGCTCCTGGACCACTATTCGTCAGGCCCCTACGCCCTCGCCGATGTCGAGCTGGTCGTCAACGGGGACTTTTTCGACCCTCTCGCGGTGATTCCACTCCCCGATCCCACGAAGCCGGGCGGTCGCAAGTACGAGTTCCCCATCGAGGTCGAGGAGAGCGCCGCGGTCAGCCAGTTTCTGACGATCGTCGAGGGTCATCCCGTCAGCTTTCAGGCCCTACGGATGTTTCTGAGCCGCGGGAAGCGCGTGATTCTTCGCTGGGGCAATCACGACGCGGCCATGCTCTGGCCCCAGGTGCAGGAGTACGTTCGTTCGGTGCTCAGCCCTCCCCGGCCGGAGCAGCTCAGTTTCCAGGTCGAACCGTATGTCTTTGACCGGATCTGCATCGACCACGGCCACCAGTTCGAGACGCTCAATCAGTTCGACACGAAAAACCTCTTCATCACGAGAAAGACCCGAACCGGCGAGAAGAAGATCCTGAACCTGCCGTTCGGGAGCTTTTTCGTCCTCGGGTTCCTGAACCCCATCAAGCTCCGGCGGCACTTCATCAACATGGTGCAGCCGTTCCGCGTCTACCTCCGCCTGTCCCTGCTCCTGGAACCCTCCTTCTTCTTCTGGAACGGAATCTGCGCCACCTGGTTCTTCATCAAGATGCGATTCATCACCCACCCCATGCGCTTCTCTCGCTTCCGGAAGACGCTGCGACTCATCGTCGAGGTGTTTTACCGACCCTCCCTCGAGGATGCGGCCGAGGACGTGCTTACGGGCGCAGGGAACGAGTCCCTCCCCTACGACACACTCATACTGGGGCATAACCACCAGGCGACCGTGCGGGTATTCCCCGGAGGAAGGCAGTATATCAATACGGGCACCTGGACCCCCATCACGAGCCTCGACATGGCCACGCTCGGCCACCGGATCCTGCGCACCTACGCCCTGATCGAGTACGTCGACGGGCGCGCCCGCGCGTCTCTCAAGATCTGGCACGGCAAGCCGCAGGTCGCGGACGACTTCGCTTAGCGGGGTAGTGAAGCTACTGGCGAACGCGGAGAGTACGGATGATGGCCTTGAGGCGGACGACCGGGGCCACGACCTGCGCGTTGCGGATCGCGTCCCGCAGGCAGGTCTCGCCCAGGTCCCGAGTCAGCCGTGAGCGCTTGGCGCGAACGTAGATCGCGTATCCGTTGCGACCCGCCATGAAGGAAACCGCACAGGAGTCGTTCTGGTAGCTCATCTCGTCGCCACGGACGTACTCGTCATGAATGCTGAAGGGCATCAGTTCCACGCGGCAGGAGAAAGACGGGCCGTCATAGCCGGGAGACTCCTCCATCGCGCCTACGCAGTCCTCGAAGTTCACGGTGTACTGCCGCTCGACCGCGACGACGTCGCCCAAGAGCTTCTCCTCGACGCCACCGAACGCCAGGACCGGGGCGATCGAAAGCGTGAGGAAACCCATCCATCCCATCCGACTGATCAAATTGCTCATTGGGGCAACTCCTACAGGCCAGTTTGACGCGGGTCAACTCGCAACTTAGGGCCGCCCTTCGGAAATGAGAAGAGAAGTACCAATAGGAAAGTCGCGACGAGCAGGACCGTCGACACGGCATTGATCTCCGGGCTCACGCCGAACTTGACCATGGAGTAAATCTTGACAGGCAGCGTGTCGTACCCCACCCCCGCCGTGAAGAAAGTGATGAGAAAGTCGTCAAAGGAAAGGGTGAAGGCCATCAGGGCGCCCGAGACGATCCCGGGCATGGCCAGAGGCAGGGTAACTCGCAGAAAGGTCAGCAGCGGAGTCGCGCCCAGATCGCGCGCGGCCTCCTCAAGGGCGGGGTCGAAGCCGTGCAGCCGCGCCCGGACCGTCACCACGACATAGGAAATGCTGAAGGTGATGTGGGCCAGGATGATCGACAGCTGGCCCAGGGTGATGCGAAGCCAGACAAACCAGATCAGGAGCGACAGAGCCATCACTATTTCGGGCATCACGAGAGGCGCATGGACCGCTGCTTCGAGGAGCGCCTTTCCTCGGAAGCGTCCTCTTTCTAGAGCGAGCGCCCCCAGCGTTCCGATCACGGTCGCCACGACCGTCGTCCAAAGGCCGACCCAGAGACTGACGCCGAGAGCCGCCAGTACCTGCTCGTTCGATAGGGCCTTGAGGTACCAGTGAAGGGTCCAGCCTTCGCCTCTCTTGAAAAACGAGGTCATCACCAGAACGACGAGCGGCACGTAGAGCAGCACGAAGCAGAGCGCCGCCCCGGCTCGTGCCGCCCAGAGCACGCCCCTTCCCAGGATCATGTCCGCGCCCCCGGTTCCGACCGCCGCGCGGTCTGGAGATAGAGCAGCAGCGTCGCCATGACGACCGAAATCAGCAACGCCGACAGCGCCGCGCCGAAGGGCCAGTCCCGGGTCTTGAGGAACTGCTCCGTGATCAGGTTCCCGATCAGCATCGTCCGGGCGCCGCCCAGCATGTCCGGAATCACAAACTCCCCAAGCGCGGGAGTGAAGACCAGGAGAGACCCCGTGAAAATCCCCGGCTTCACGACGGGCACCAGGACTCTCGCGACCGCTCTCCAGGGAGACGCGCCGAGGTCGCGGGCCGCCTCCAGGAGGACCGGATCGAACTTCTCGAGAGCGACGTAGAGCGGGAGAACCATGAACGGCAAGTAGTTCGTGACCATCCCGAACCAGACCGCCACCGGCGAGTTGGCGAAGACGAGGGGCTCCGCCCACAAGCCGAATCGCAGCGCGACCTCATTGACGGGGCCATGCTCACCCAGAAGCACCTTGATCGCGTAGGCCCGCACGACGAAGTTCGTCCAGAACGGTACGACCACGCAGAGAACCAGGATAGAACGCCACGGCGGAGCCGCGACGGCCATGCACCAGGCGGTGGGAAAGCCGATTGCCAGGCAGGACAGGGTCGTGAGCCCCGCGAGCTCCACGCTGTTCCAGAAGATGCGCAGGTAGAGCCAGTCGATCGACCGCGTATAGTTCCCCCAGGTGAGGGGGAGCGCGACCCCCCCGTAGGTACCCTTGGTCAGGAAGGAGTAAGTCAGGACGATCAGGACAGGGGCCGCGAAAAAGGCCCCGAACCAGGCCATCATCGGCCAGGCGGTCCACGGAACGCGACCCGCGCGCCTCACGGGAGTGGAACTCCGTCTTCCGCGGCCCAGGTCACGAAGACCCGGTCGCCCACCGCGAAGGAGCGCCTTGCGGTCACCGCCGTGTTGGGTTGAGACACACTCAAAATCCTTCCCTGATCCGCCCGAATCTGGAAATTCGTCACCGCCCCGAGGTAGAGGACCTCTTCGACCCTTCCCTCGACACAGTTGCCCTCGCCCGGGACAGCCGATCTGAGCAGTCGGAATTTCTCCGGTCTGACCATCACGCGGACTTCCTGACCCAGTGAAACGCTCGGAAGAGGCCGCGAACCGTCTCCCGGCGCCCGCAAGGTAATCGGCCGCCCGTCAGTCATCTCCAGTCGAAGCTCGCCATCGCCGACGGATCCCACCCGGCCCTCGAACGCGGTGGCCGATCCGATGAACCGGCTGGTGAACTGGCTGCGCGGGTATTCGTAGATTTCCTGGGGCGTTCCCACCTGCTCAATCGCTCCGTCGTTCATGACTGCGATCCGGCTGGAGAGCGCGAGCGCCTCATCCTGGTCATGGGTCACGAAGACGACCGTCAGCTGGAGCCGACGCTGAAGGGACAGGAGCTCGACCTGCATCTCCTGGCGAAGCTTGAGATCGAGCGCGGAGAGTGGCTCGTCGAGGAGCAGCAGCCTCGGGCGATTGATGATCGCTCGAGCCAGCGCGACCCTCTGCTGCTGGCCGCCCGAAAGGGTCTCGACCCCTCGCCTCTCGAATCCCTCCAGGCGCACGAGCGAGAGCGCCTCGGATACCCTGGAGGAGATTTCGGGCCGGGGCACCCCCTTCATCTCGAGGCCGAAAGCAACGTTTCGGCCGACCTCAAGGTGTGGAAAAAGCGCGTATCGCTGAAAGACCAGATTGAAGGGACGACGATCCGGCGGCTCCCGATCGATCCGCTTCCCCTCGAGTAGAATTTCGCCCGCGTCCGGCTGTTCGAACCCGGCGAGAATGCGAAGGAGAGTGGTCTTGCCGCATCCGCTCGGTCCCAGGAGCGAGAACAGCTCTCCCTGCTGAATCGCGAGGTCGACGCCGCGGATGACGCTCAGCCCTCCGAACGACTTTCGAAGGCCTCGGACCTCGAGCATGGCGCTCAACGCCGCACCGGAAAAGACGAAGCCCGCGCTGGACTCTGGAGGGTCGCGGCGCGGGCCTCGAACTTCATGTGGAGCCGGATTATCTCACGGCGTCCTTGAACTCACGGCCGGCGCGAAACTTCGGCACGACCATCGCTGGAATCTTGATCTCCTTGCCCGTCTGAGGATTGCGCCCGCTGCGCGCCTTCCGCTTCGAGCGGGTGAACGTTCCGAAACCGATGAGGGTCACGTCGTCGCCCTTCTTCACGGCCTTCTTGATCGAATCGAGGGCCGAGTTGAGAATCAGCTCGGCATCCACCTTCGTCAACCGGGTCGACTTCGCTACCGCCTCGATCAGTTCCGCCTTGTTCATTCGCTAGATCTCCTGCTGGTTACTTCGATTGTGAACTACGTTTTTTGTTAAGTGAATTTTGCCCGACTCTGGGCAGGGCGTGATCATTGTCCGAGCCCCGCACGCCTGTCAACCCGAATTCGATCGCGTTCAGCTCTCGCGCACGACATCGATCCGCTCGAGGCGGATCTCTTCGCGCGGACGATCCATGGATCCCGTCGGCGCGACACCGATCGCGCTGACGACTTCCAATCCCCTGACGACCTTTCCGAAAACCGAATGCTTGCCGTCGAGCCAGGGCGTCGCGACGAGCGTGATGAAAAACTGACTGCCGTTCGTGTTCGGACCCGAATTCGCCATGGAGAGAATGCCGGCGCCCGTATGCCGAAGCGACGCGTGGAGCTCATCCTTGAATCGATAGCCCGGCCCGCCGGTGCCCTGCCCGAGCCGGTCCCCTCCCTGAAGCATGAAATCCTTGATCACCCGGTGAAAGATCGTGCCGTCGTAGAAGGGCTCGGTCGACTTCTTGCTCGTGCGCGGATCCGTGTATTCCTTCTGGCCCGTCGCGAGATCGACGAAATTCTTCACGGTCTCGGGAGTCTTCTCCTCCTCGAGCTGAATGACGATCTGCCCCTTCGTGGTCGTGAGGACTGCGTACAGCCCCTTGCCCAACCCGAGGTTCTTCTCTTCGATCTGGCGCATGCATGTCCCCCAGGAGCGGCCGCTTCGAATCGAGCGAAGCCTCTCACTTACTTCCGAGGAGCCCGAGACGCAACCGATTCCAACCTTCGCGATTCGAATCGAACGCGAGACGTCCCTCGACCTCGTCGAGATCGACCCACTCCGATTCCACATGCTCGCTCAGATCGAGCTTGACTTCGTCGGTGCGCGCCTGCAGCGCCAAGAAATGCTCTCGCGCGCGCCCCCAGCGGCCGTCGAAATCGAAAGAAAAGCAAAGCGACCGCGGCGCCCCCATGAAATCGAGCGCAGTCTCCTCGAGCGCCTCTCGAAGTGCGGCCGCCTCAAGGGACTCACCCTCTTCGACGCTTCCGGTCACCGGCTGCCAGAAGCCGCCACGTTCGGAAGTGGTACGGAGCAGCAGTACCTTTATAGTACGCGCTCCGGCTGTCGCCACTTCGCGGTAAATCCAGACCTGGACTTTGCTGCGCATCCCTTCCGAGTCTACGCAAATCAGGCGACATCGGGGCGGAATTTCAGGCCGACTTCACCCTTGCCGCACTGGGCCTATCTGGCTATAAAAACTACTCTTCTCCGAAAGGCGCCGATGTAGCTCAGTCGGTAGAGCAACGCTTTCGTAAAGCGTAGGTCAGCGGTTCGAGTCCGCTCATCGGCTCCATTTTCAACCCCACGGAACGGCTCGGGGATTCCTCGCAGGCGGGGCAGGTTTGCGCCACGGCTGAGGCCGCGCCCTTGAGCACGTGTAGCACCGGTGTCACATGGGGGCCGTTTTCGGCGATTTCCGTCACAGAGTTCCGGAGGCTTCCAGATTCTTCCGGAAACTTCCGCACAAGACGAAGCAGCGCCTCTTTCCCTCCGGGGTGCACCGAGCATCTTCGTGAGGGAGCGGGAGATCAAACCGGCGGTTGTCTGGGTTTGAGGGGTCCTTCCGGACCCGCTTTTCGAGCTCGCTCGGCGTCAGGTAGTCGATGCCGGAGTGGACGCCACGTTCCGAGTGGTGGATGCACCCGGTCTTCGGCTTCCGCCGCGCGATCGCCATCCGCAAGGCGGCGAGCGCGAGCTCCCCGTCGAGCCCCATCACGGTCCGGCCCGGCAATCAGTTCGGGTAAACGCGGTGCGAGTGGTTCGAGTCGGTCGTCTTGGCGAAGGCGCGTTTGATCTTCGCGTGAAGTTCGTATTTCCGCATAATACGCCGTAACTTACGCTCTCCCACGTGAACGCCGCTCCGGCTGAGGTAGTGGATCATCGTCCGATAGCCGCTCTTCGGATGCTCCGTCTGTAACCGCTCGACGCGGTCTCGCAGATCGGCGCCCTGCCGTTCGCGCTCCTCGCGCGAGACCTTCGGCCGGTAGTAAAAGGTGAGCCGTGCGAGAGCTCGCTTGCAACTGAGGTTTCGGTAGGTGTGTCGACTTCGCTGAGTTAATATTTCCGACGGAAGTCATGGCCAACCATCGCACGATACCGCTTGCGAGTTGCCTGAGCACAGCAACGGCGCTCGCTTTCACGGCTGCAGCGCATTCGGAGAGCCTTCCGCTCGAAGAGCTGGAATCGCCCTTCCCGACAGAGCGGGTTGAAGTCGAGATGGCTCCCACCAAGCCCGGAGAAACGCAACGGAGTGCCGTGTCGGTGGTTCCCGACCGCAACGAGCTCCTGCTCGAACCCAACTGGGCCGATCCGTCGCGAGACGGGGGTTTCCCTGAGCTAGTCGTGCGGACTCAGGTCCAGATCCCGGCAGGTTCGTCGATTATCGACAGGAGCGGGAAAGCCCTGTCTCCGGACCCGGACGTGCTGACCGCGAAAGAGGGACCTAAAAAGGGCGGTACCCTTCGGATTCCCGTTTCGATTCCCGTAGTCGACATCTCCGGCAGTCAGACCCTCTTGACTCTGGTCAACCCGGGCGGCGATACGAAGGCGATCAATCTCGTGGCCAAGGTCCAGCTGGATAGAGACGCGGTTCTGTCCCACCCGCTTTGCCAGTCGCAGTCCCTCCGGCTGGAGTCTTTCGGTGTAGGCCGGGAACCCCAAAAGAGCTCGACGACCTCGAAGGATGTCCCAAAAGACTCCAAGCCGCAGGCCGCTCGTCCCGCCGTTCTGCTGCTGATGAACTGCGCGGTGTCCGGATCGCGTATCGACATCGCCATTCGGTCTGCATCCCCGGTGAAATGGGTAGACCCACCCAAGGGTGCCAAGCTCCTGCAGGGGGGCAAGACTGTTCTCATCGAGACGCCTTTCCTCCCGGATTCCGAGGGGACGTCGATCGCGATGGTCTCCGTCCAGCCCGACACGGGCAAGGACATCCACCGCTTCAGGTACGAGGAGGTTTCCGATGCCGTTTGCCAGATTCGCGTTCACCGACTGGACGTAGGTCTCGAGCGTGAAGGTGGCGTCGAGACCATAGGACATCTCGCGCGGCAGATAGAACCGCACCGTGTCGCGCCCGTACCTGGCCTCGACCTCGAGCGGCGGCACGCCGAGCGCGTCGCCGACCCCCTCATGCGCCATCCTCCTTGCGCCGCTCTGCCCCGTCCTGAGACAATCGGGTGAGTGAGCCTCTATGACACTTCCACGGAGCTGCCCCTGGAGGTCCTTGGCCGGACCCTTCGCGTGGCGGCGACCCGGGTCGAGGCCGCCCCCGGAGCCCGCGGTCGGTTCCTCCTTCTTCACGGAAACGCCGCTCACCTGGACTACTGGAAGGCCATGGCGCCGTTTCTCGCCCGGCACGGAGAGGTGGTCGCGTTCGACCTTCCGGGCTTCGGTCGGAGCGAAACACCCGATCCGTGCGCGCTCAGCCTGGATTTCCTCGCCTCCACGGCGGTAGCGGTGGCCCGGCACTTCGGCTGGGAGAGCGGCGTCCACGTCGTCGGCCACAGCCATGGCGGAGCGGTCGCGCAGACCGTGGCGGCGACCGCCCCATCGCTGGTGAGCGGGCTCATTCTCATCGACTAGGTGGGCTTTCCCGCGAGCTCCGTTTACCGGCTGCTGCCCGTCACGGGGCGGCTGTACCGGGCGGCCGGCATCCCGGGCCGCGAGGAGGCGATCCGATCCTGGGCCCCCACGCCGGTACGGGCGGCGGCGGAGCGCGTTTTCGGCCTGGGCGTCGCCTTCGGAGTCTGGCTGGCCTGCACTCCCGATCCCATTCCGGAGGGCTTCCTCGAGGAGGAAACCCGGCGGATCGCCGCGCGCCCGGAGATCATGAAGAGCCTCGTTCGCATCTCGACCGGAGATCCCTGCTCCCAGCTCAAGCGGCAGGCCGCTCTCATCCGCGCGCCGGCCCTCGTGATTCACGGCGACTCGGACAGGGCCGTTCCCATCCGCTGCATCGAAGGCATCGTCCGCGAGCTGGAGCGGGTCGTGCCGGTACGCTTCGAGCGTCTGCGCGGCGCCGGGCACCTCCGGTTCCTCATCCGGCCTGCGGATGTCCATGTGTCGATCGAGCGCTGGCTCCGGTCCCATTCCCCTGCCCCCGCCTGATCACGCTCCCACGAGCGCCCCCCCGCAAACGCGAAGCACCTGCCCGCCGAGGCCCTGCGCGCCCGGTGTCGAGAGGAAGACGAGGGCCTCCGCCACGTCCGCAGGCTGCCCTCCCTGGCCGAGCGCCGACATCCGGCGTCCCATCTCGCGGATCATCACGGGGATCGCGGCCGTGAGCCGCGTCTCGATGAACCCCGGCGCGACCGCATTGACCGTGATCCCCCTCGGAGCCAGCTGCGGCGCGAGGGCGCGGACGAAGCCGATCACCCCGGCCTTGGCCGCCGAGTAGTTCGTCTGTCCCATGTTCCCCGCGATGCCCGCGATGGAGGAGAGAAAGAGCAGTCGGCCTCCGTCCCGGAGCGCCCCGCCGAGCAGCGCCTCCGTCACTCGGATGGCCGCCCGAAGATTCACGGCAAGCGCCTGGTCCCAGAGCTCCGGACTCATCTTGAGAAGCGTCTTGTCGCGGGTGACTCCCGCGTTATGGACGACGACGTCCACCCCTCCGTGCTTCTCGAGAAGCTCGCGGGCGATCCTCTCCGGCGCGCGCGGGTCGGCGACGTCCGCGAGCAAGTGCGTGCCGCCGATCTCGCGCGCCACGCGAGCCGCCAGCTCCTCGTCGGCCGGGAGGTCGAGGCAGACCACGCGGGCGCCTTCCCGCGCGAGCGCGCGCGCGGTGGCCTCGCCGATGCCGCGGGCGGCTCCCGTCACGAGCGCCACCTTCGCGTCGAGGGGCCGGGTCCAGCGCTTCGCCGCGGAGTGGAGATATCCATTCCCTCCCCGAGCGGAAACTTGAAGAGGCTGCCCCGTGACGAAAGCCGAGCGGGGCGAAAGGAGGAAGCGCAGGGGGCCAGCGGCCAGGGACTCCGCGCCCTCCTCCACTCGAAGGAGGTTCGCTGTGGCGCCCTTCCGCCCGACCTCTCGGCCGAGACTTCGCGTGAAACCCTCGAGCGCGGCCTGGGCCGCGGCGTCCTCGGCGTCGGCTGGCGCGTCGACGGGGGACCTTCCGATCACCAGCGCTCGTCCAAGCCGGGAGGTCTTGGCCAGGAGCGGGTGAAAGAAATCATAAAGCGCGCGCAGATCGTCGACTCGGGAGATTCCAGTGGCATCGAAAACGAGCGCCCAGGGCGCCGTCGCGCTCTCGGGTCCGAGTACGCGCGCGCCCGCCGCGGAGAGCAGCTCGGCGCACTTCCCTCCGGCCGCTGCCCCCGGCGCCGCCGCGAAGGCGAGCTCGCGCCCCTCGAGGGGGAGCTCGGCGTAGGGCTCCGCCGTGCGCTCGAGCGGGGAAGGGAGCGGGACCGGGAGCTTGAGAGCGCGGATCACGCGCCGGGTACCGGGATTCCTCGAGAGCTCCAGAAACAGATCCGTCATTCCTCGTCTCCCTTTCCGTTGCCGCGCGCGCGGCAGGTTCCTTCGAGATAGGCGACCCCCCCGGGGGCGTCGCCGACCCAGAACTGATCGCCGGCTGAGTACAGCCCGGCCTGGGAGGGCAGCACGAGCGGCCGGGTGAACCGCGCCTCGAGCTCCCGGATCGCGAAGGTGTCCCCGCCGAAACGGCCGCGGTAGAGCCCCTCGAGCGCCCGGGCGAGCGTGGAGAAGCCGTGCAGGATCGCGCTCGGGAAGCCGAGAGCGCGCCCCCACGCCGGGATCCAGTGCACGGGATTGAAGTCGCCGGTGAGCTTCGCGAAGTCGAGGCCCGCGCCGCGGGGGATCGTCCAGCGCTCGAGCTCCGCCGCGTTCTCGGGAACGCGTGGCTTCTCCTTCTCAGGCTTAGGCTCAGGTCTCGTCCGGTCAGGGGGCCCCAGGCGCACGAAGAGCAGGAGATGCGCGACGAGCGCCTCGGGGCTCGCGCGGGTGCCGGTCACGAGCTCCAGGTCGATGACAGCGCGCCTTCCGTCGTCGTCGACGCCTGCCAGCCTCCCCCGCAGCTCGAGCGGCTCGCCGGCCGGGAGCGGCGCGTTCACGCGCATCCGACAGCCCCCGTTCATCGCGGCCAGAAGCGGGTAGCGCAAGCCGCGCGTCAGCGGGCCCACGAGCGGCAGCGACCACTGCGGGAAAAGGTGCGGCGGGATCCGACCCCGATAGGCCCGCTCGTCGCCGCCCACGTGCCGCACGTAGTCCCGCACGAGCCGCTCCGGGAGCGGAGGAACCCGGCGCTCGAGCACCGGCCCGGGCACTCCCGCGGCCCCCGGGCGAACGAGCCCTGCGCGGCGGCCCAGCTCGTGAAACAGGGCCTGGCCCATTCCCCTCAGGACTGGAAGCTGGTGGAGAACGTACCTCGTGGGTACCGGCATTCATCCCTCCGCCGCCGTAGCTTCCGCGCCCGCGCCGGCCCCGTCTTCGGCGGCTCCCGCCTCGGCGAGCCGCCGCACGAGGCGCCCTCCCGTCGACGCGATCTCGTCCGCGAGATGCCGAGCCCGCGGCTCCGCGCGGTCAAGGAAGCGCTCGCAGAGCTCGCGGCGCTCGGGATGCGCCAGCGCCTGGGCGAGCAGGAGCTCCGCCGACGCCTCGTCGGAGAGCAGGCGCGTGAGCCGCTCGGCATGGAGAAGCGCGAAGGAGAAATCCCGCTTCGGGTTCCAGTTTCTCAGGAACCGGCGCGGCCACTCCGAGACGGGAAACGCCCGGATCGCCCGCAGCTTGTCGCCCGCCGTGTGAACGACCAGGGCGCGCTGCGCCTGGAACGAGAGCGCCTGCAGGCGGGCGACTCTCCGCTCGAGCCGGTCCCGCGCCGAGAGCGCCCGCCACCACGCCCTCGCTCCCAGGCGCAGGAAGCGCCACGGGTTCCTCAAGATCCCGCCCAGCGTGTCCTTCATCGCCATGAGGGCCTGGATCTGGCTGGTCCCCTCGTAGATCGGCATCGCCACCGCGTCGCGCAGGAGCTTTTCCGCCCCGTACTCGCGCATGTAACCCGAGCCGCCGTGGATCTGCAGGCACCGCCTGGCCGCCTCGACCGCCTTCTCCGCTCCCGTGTACTTCAGCAGAGGGGTCACCCGCCGCCCAGCGCGCCGATGCTCATCCGATTCCCGCTGCAGGCGCTCCCGCTCGCCGTCCGGAAGCTCGAGGAACTTCGCCAGAGAGGACTTCTTATGCGCCAGCTCCTCCTGAACGGCGCCGTGCACGCAAAGGGCGCGGATCGCGGCGGCGTCCGTTTCCATCTCCTCGAGGGCGTCGGCGATCAGCTCGTGCCGGTCAAGGGTCTTGCCCATCGAGCGGCGGCCGGCCGCGTACGCCGCCGCCAGGCGGCGCGCGGACTCGATGAGCCCCAGGCACTCGAAGCCGACGCCGAGGCGCGCTCCGTTCATGAGGGTGAGCATCTGCGCGAACCCTTCGCCGCGCTTCCCGATCAGGTGGGCGGGGGCCCGCTCGAACTCGAGCTGCGTGGTCACCGACGAGTGGTGCCCGAGCTTTTCCTCGACGCGGGTGACACGCACGAAGCGCGTTCGCGCGCCGCCGCGCTCCTCGAACGCGGGCACGAGGAACATGGACAGGCCCTCGAGGCCTTCGGCTCTCTCCGTCCTCGCGATGACGAAGTGGTACTTCCCGTGGCCCGAGGTGACGAAGATCTTCTGGCCCGTGACGAACCAGTTCCCCTCGGAGTCCTGTTCGCCGCGCGTCCGGAGCGCCGCCATGTCGCTGCCGGCGCCCGGCTCCGTGATGTCCATGCAGCCCCAGGCCTCGCCGCGAGCGATCTCCCCGATGAATTCAGCGAACCGCGTCTCGAGGATCGCCCCGGTGCGTGGATCAGCGCGCGTCGTGCCCTCGCGCATCGAGAAGAGCAGCATCGCGAGCGCCATGCCTCCGTGGAAACTGTGGTGCACCATGACCGAGACGTCCCCCCGGGCGAAGAGCTCCGCCGTGAGGAAGTAGACGACGAACGGGACGTTCATCCCGCCAAGCTCGCGCGGAAGGCCCATGCCGTGGAGGCCCAGCTCCCGGATGCGGTCGAAGATCCCCTGGAGCGCAGGCGTGAAGCGCGGCTCCCCCCCATCGAAGCGGACCGCGCCGGCGTCCAGCTCCGCCGCGAGCGGAGCGATCTCGCAGGCCGCGAACCGACCCGAGAGCTCGAGGATCCCGCGATAGGCTTCGAGCGCCTCCGCCGCCGAGCGAAAGCCGTCCGTCGATCGGTAATCGGCCTCGGTCGCGCGCACGAGC
>CAYJTX010000014.1:0-20079 GCA_964372615.1 uncultured Bacteriovoracaceae bacterium
GAGCTGGGCCTCGAGCCCCGTTCCGAGCAGCCCGCGCTTGAGCTTCTACTCGACCGCGCGGCCTGGGGCGCGGCCCCCCCCCGGAAAGAAGATGGAGTGCACCCCCCGTTTGAGCGAGAGCGTGCTGTAGTGCTTGAGCGCGGTCTTGTAGAGCGGGTGGTTCTTGCGGCGATCGACCGTGTAGGAGCCGAGGTTGCTCATGAAGAAGCTGAGCAGCGGGTTCGAAAAGAGATTCAGGCCCGCGCCGTACGCGAACGGCGGCAGCCCCATGAGGTAGATGACGTACCCGATCAGCACACTGTCGATGTTGCTCTGGTGGGTCGGCACAAGCAGGATCGTGCCGCGCCTCGCGAGCCGCTGAAGCATCGGCACTTCACCCACGATGTGGAGGCGCGAGCGAAGCGACTCCGACATTCCCCAGGGCAGGAATCGGCGCACGCTCGCCGCGTTGAGCAGCCAGCTGAAGGTCCAGGGCACCGCGCGCGTCGCGAGCCAGTAGACGCGGTCGTCGAAGTGCCCCCCGATCTCGTCCGCCCAGTGCCGCGTGACCCGCCGGAGCAGCTCGGATCGGTCGACCTCTCCTGCCGGCCGCAGGAGGTCGGCCTGGATCGAACCCCAGAGGGCGCGGTCCCTCTTCGTCCGCCCGCGCGTAAACAAGGTGTCGCGGCCCCGCCGCATGCGCTCGCGCTCGGAATGAAGCGCCTCGGAGAGGATCTGGTCGAGCCGCGCGTTCGCGAACTCGCGCTGGGTCCGATCGACGACTTCGGAGACCAGACCCTCGCGGAACTCCTCGAGCCGCGAGAGGGCGCCCGCCACGATCTGCACCTGCTCGTGCCGGATCGCCGGATGGCTCACCGTCCGCTGGAGCGCCCGGCGCTCGACCGGCGGCTCGACCATCAGCCCCCGCCAGCCTGCGCGCGAAGGCGTTCCAGCGCCTTCTGAAGCTCCTGGAGCTTCGCGGCCATCTCCGTCTCGCGGAGTCGCTCCTGGGCGACCAGGTCCGCGGGGGCGCGAGCGACGAAGCTCTCGCGGCCGAGCTTCTCCCTCACGAACGCGAGGTCGACCTGCGCCTTTTCGACTTCCTTCGCGAGGCGTCGGCTCTCGCCTTCGACGTCGACCAACCCCTTGAGATCGATCCTCAGCTCAAGCGGGGGCTGCGTCACCGGAATGATGGCCTCGGCGGCTCCGGCCTCGCCGGATTCTTCCTCACCCCTGCGCACGAACTCGATGGAGGAGACCCGCGCCAGCGCCTGGATCTCGTCCGCGAACTGCTTGATGAAGGCATGGGCGGCCGGACTCCCGGGCACGTATCTCACCGGAAACTCGACCTTGGGAGAGATGCCATTCTCCCCCCGGAAGTTGCGGAGTGCCTCGATGATGGCCCTGAGCGCCCCGATCGTGCGCTCCGCCTCGATGTCGGCGAAGGACCGGTCCTCTTCGGGAAAACGCTGAAGCATGAGTGTGACAATATCGGGCGCCCCGTGTGCCTTGCGGGCAGTCGTCGTCGCCCCGCCCTTCCAGGGAAGGGACTGCCACAGCTCCTCCGTCACGAACGGAATGATCGGGTGCAGAAGCCTGAGCAGCTTCTCCAGCACGAAGTGGAGCACGTAGACCGTCTCGCGGCGGGCGTCACCGCCTTCCTTCAGCGGGAGCTTGGCGAACTCGACGAACCAGTCGCAGAGCTCGTGCCAGGCGAACTCGTACAGAGCGGTCGCCCCGACGTTGAGCTCGAACTCGTCGAAGCTGCGGCCGACCGTGGCCATGACCGAGTTCAGGCGAGAGAGGATCCAGCGGCTCTCGTAGGAGAGCGTGATCCGGTGATCGTGGATCCAGCGGTCAAGCCCGCCCGCGGGCTCCGCGATCGGCTCGACGGCCTCCAGCTGAAGATGCAGGAACTTCGTCGCATTCCAGAGCTTGTTGCAGAAGGCCCGGTTCCCCTCCACGCGATCGACGGAAAGCTTCACGTCGCGGCCCTGGCCTGCCATCGCCGCGAGCGTGAACCGCAGGGCGTCGGTCCCGTGCTTGTCGACGATCTCGAGCGGGTCGATGACGTTACCCTTGGACTTGGACATCTTCTCGCCGCGCTCGTCGCGCACCATCGCGTGCAGGTAGACGCGCCGGAAGGGCACCTCGCCCATGAAGTGCAGACCCATCATGATCATCCGGGCGACCCAGAAGAAGATGATGTCGAAGCCGGTCTCGAGGATCGCGGTCGGGTAGAAAGTCTTGAGCGCCTGCGACTTCTCGGGCCACCCGAGCGTCGAGAACGGCCAGAGCGCCGAGCTGAACCAGGTGTCGAGCACGTCCTCGTCCTGCCTGAGCTTGTCGGCGCCCGCCTTGCACCTCGAGCACTTCTTGGGCGTCTCGCGCGCGACCGTGATCCCCTCGCAGGCCGAGCAATGCCAGGCCGGGATCTGGTGGCCCCACCAGAGCTGCCGGGAGATGCACCAGTCGCGGATATTGTGCATCCACTCGAAGTACGTCTTTTCCCAGTTCTTGGGAGAGAAGACGATGCGTCCGCGTTCGACGGCTTCGATCGCGGGCCGGGCGAGCGGCTCGATCTTCACGAACCACTGCTTCGACACCATCGGCTCGGCGATCTGCTCGCAGCGCTGGCAGAGGCCCACCTTGTTCGCGTGATCCTCCGTGCGCACGAGCGCGCCTTCGGCCTCAAGATCGGCCACGACCTTCTCGCGCGCCTCGCCGCCGGCGTGGCTCCCCACGTACTTGAGACCGGCATAGGGCCCGCCCTCGGCGGTGATGCGGCCGTCCTTGCCCATGACCTGCACGATCGGAAGCTTCTGGCGCGCGCCGAGCTCGGCGTCGTTGAAATCGTGGGCCGGCGTTACCTTCAGCGCCCCGCTCCCGAACTCGCGGTCCACGTAGGCGTCGGTGATAACCGGAATGCGCCGCTTGAGGAGCGGAAGGACCGCGAACTTCCCATGGAGGGCCAGGTAACGCTCGTCCTCGGGGTGCACGGCGACCGCCGTATCGCCGAGAAGCGTCTCCGGGCGCGTGGTCGCGATCACGACGGAGCCCGCCGCACCGCCGTCCGCCTCGACGATCTCATACCTGAGATGCCAGAGCTTGCCCCTGCGCTCCGTCGGGATCACCTCGAGGTCCGAGAGCGCCGTCTGGCAGCGCGGGCACCAGTTGATGATGCGCTCGCCGCGGTAGATCAGGTCCTGCTCGTGCAAGCGCACGAACACCTCGCGCACGGCCCTCGAGAGCCCCTCGTCCATCGTGAAGCGCTCGCGCTTCCAGTCAAGCGACGAGCCCAGCCGGCGGAGCTGGTCCGTGATCTGCCCCGCGTGCTCCTCCTTCCATTTCCACGAGCGCGCGACGAATTTTTCGCGGCCGAGGTCGTGGCGCGAAAGCGGGCGCCCGCTCGGCCCCTTGCCCTCCTTCGCGATCGCCTTCTCGACCTGGGCCTGGGTGGCGATCCCCGCGTGATCCGTACCCGGGAGCCAGAGCGTGTTGTCTCCCTTCATACGACGCCAGCGGATCAGAAGATCCTGGATCGTGTTCGTGAGCGCATGGCCCATGTGCAGGATGCCGGTCACGTTGGGGGGCGGGATCACGATGCAGAAAGCGCCCTGGCCGGCCGCACTCTTGTCGGCCGCCTCGAAGCAGCCGTTCTTTTCCCAGAATTCGTAGAGCCGGGCCTCGAACTCCCTGGGCTCGCAGCTCTTGCCGAGCGGGTGAGGCGGCATTCGGACGGGCGGATGGGCCGACTTTGTGGCCATAGCTAAGAATGCCATAGCACGGAGAAATGCGAGGTTAAAAGCCGGGAGTTGCAGGTTTTTTTCTCCGGTGCGAGAAGGGGGAATGACGTTCCGGCTGTCGGTCGTGATTCACAGCAGCAATCGGCGCGCGCTGGTCGAGCGCGCAGTCCGCTGCGTGCTCGACCAGGAAGACTCCGTCGGTACGGAAGTCGTGGTAGCGGATGACGGGTCAGGCGATGGAACCGCCGATCACCTGGAATCCATATTCTCGGAGGAAAGGCGCTCCGGCCGCCTGAAGGTCGAGCGCCTGCCTCGCTGCAGCGACCCCGCGGAAAACAGAAACCGGGGCGCGGAGCGCTCCCAGGGCGTGTTTCTGGCCTTTCTGGACCCGGAGTACCGCTGGCTCCCTGGCCGGCTTGCCGCCATCGCTCCAGCCCTGCGCCGCTCGGAGCTGGTCCTCTCCGTCAAAGGGTTCTCAGGCGAGTCGTCTGACTGGCTCCGGGCCTTCCTGCAGGCCAATCCGGCACTCACCAGCACCGCGGTCGTGCGACGCTCCCTCTTCGAGGAGGCGGGCCGGTTTCCCGAGGGGTATACCGGCGCGCTCCTCCCCCGGCGCGTGCCCGGCCAGGCGGAGTACGAGCTCTGGCTGCGCTGCCTGCTCAAGCTGCGCGCGCGAGGCGACGCGCGACTCGCCAAGTTCAAGGTGCTGGCCGAAAGCCACGTCCTCTACGACCCGATCTACCCGCCCGTGAAGCTCCCATTCTCCGATCGCGTGGAGCGGCTTCGGGAGTCGCTTTCGCTCGCGCGGATCGTGCGCGAAGTTCCTCCGTCGTACTGGCTCGAGCTGGCGAAGCGGCTGCGTCGCCCGGTCTGACGTACCTTGACGAAGCGTCAAGGTAACAGGCCTACTGAAGGTCCAGTGAGCCCTCTCCCTTGACGGAACGTCAAGGCTGGGCTCGGGCCAGAACAACCTCAACTACTTTTTCCCCGAAAATTCTTGAGGATTCAGGGTTCCGCCCCGTCACCAAGTTCCCGTCGACCATCACGGCCGGCTCCTTCTGGCCTCCCTCGATGTACTTCACCTTTCCGAGGCCCCGGATGATCCCGGCGACCCGGAAGTAACCGACTGCCTTCTTTCCGGCGAAGAGCGGCGACTTCCCGTCCCAGTTGCCGGCGAGCCCGAGGAGGCCCGTGGAAGCGCAGAGCAGCCCGACGACCTTTCCTTTCTTCGCAGCGTCCTTCACGACTTCATGAACCACCTGACTCGGGAAGAAATCGTGCCAGGCGCCGTTTCCGGCGACGAAGGTCACCGCCGCGAAGTCATCGACCTTCACCTCGTCAAAGGTCAGATCCACCTGCACCGGGCCCGAGTCGGGAAAATCCTTCTTGTTGCGACGATCCGGGTTCACGGCTTCCTTGAACTTCCCGGCGGTCACTACCTGGAAGCCCGCCGCCTCGTAGAGCTTCCTCGGCTCGGCGTACTCGGGCCACATGAAGTCGTCCGGGACCATCATGAGCACCTTCGTCTCGCTGAGTGCGCTCGCCTGCGGCTCGGCGGCCTGGGCGAGAGCGCCCGCAGCCGTGAGGCAGGCAATCGCGCTGAGAGTCCCAATGGCAGCAAGATTCCGAATTTTCATAGCATCTCCTTTGGGCGCGAGCATGGCCCACTCGGTCCCGGCGGACAAGGCTCCCCTGTTCATGATTGGAGCGCGGGGATATCGTCATCCGGAAATGAAGCTCTCCAGAGGACCGGCAAACCTCTCTAGGCTCCTGCCGCGCACGACTGCCTGGCACTTCTGCCTCATCGCCGGTCTTGTCGTCCTTTCGCACTGGCAGGCCTTCCTGGCCGGCGGCGCCCTGGTTCACTCCGACTTCGCTCCGTCTTACCTGGGAGCGGACGATGTTCGCTCGGGCGAAATCTCCGCCTTCTACTTCGGCATGCCCTACGCCGGAGCCACCCTCGCGCCGCTGCGAGCGGCCTGGTGCGCGGTATACGAATTCCTTTCGCGCTCTCCGCTCGATTACATCGAGTCTCACAGCGCGTTCAGCTTCTTCGTGCTGCCCTTCCTGCTCGCCTGCGGCGCCTATTTTCTTTCTTCGCGGTTCCTTTCGCGCGGCGCGGCTCTTGTCGCCGCCCTCTTCGCGGCCGCCGACCTGCATTTCATGGTCGGCCAGTACGGCAACGACCCCTACATCGCCTACCTCGCGCTCGGGTCGCTCCTGCTCGCCCTCCGGGCGGATCGGGTGAATCCCTGGACCGAGCTCACACCCAGCCAGCTGGTCGTAGCGGGCGCGGTGGCCGGACTCGCCGTCTACACCTCCCGGATCTGCCTCATTTACCTCGTGGCGTTCGCGGTGCCTTGGCAGTGGGTGCGGTCGGAGGCAGGCCGTCTTCTTGCCAGCTCCGGCAGGACCGAGAAATGCTTGATTGCCGTGGGTACGTTCCTTCTCGGCCTCTTCGTCTACCTCGAGGTCTTCGGGCCGGATCTCGGGGAGATCTTCGGCAGGCGCGTGCGCCTCCATGCCCATCCGAATCTTCACCTCGCCCTGCTTGCATTCGGGGCCGCTTACGTACTTCGAAACGGCGCGCGAGCTCGAGGATTCAAGCTGGCGGGTCTCAGGCCGTTCGTGTTCTTCGCGGCGGGCCTCTCCATCGGCTTTCTCCCCGAGGCGATCCACTGGCTCCGACTGGGTGTGCTGCCGCCAGCCGGCACCGGAGAGCCGAACGGGTTCCCGGCCTTCATGGCGAACGCAGGCTCGATCCCATCGTCACTCGCCGAAATTCTCACGGCCGGAAAGGATCTCGGGCGAGTGGCTTCGATCCTGCTCGGCTTAGCCGGCCTCTGGGCGCTCGCGCGCCTCGCGGCCCGTGAGCCCCGGCGCCTTCAGGGCGTTGCCTGCGTCGCCGTGCTAGCAGCCTTGGCCTACTGCCGCATTCGCACCTACACGAACGCCAATCCCAGGTACCTGCTGCCGATTCTGCCGGTTCTGTGGGTCGGTGTCGCCGCCCTCTGGGAGAGCGCCCGCGCCCGGCCTCCCGCTCCGAGGCGCTGGGCCTCGGCCGCAGTCGGAGCGCTGCTCCTGGCGCACCTCGCCCACCAGGGAGCGGCGCGCGCGTCGATCTCGGCCGACCCGGAGGTCGCGGGCCGGTTGCAGCGATCGTTCGCCTGGGTCGAGGGAGCACGGCGCGCCGGGTTCGACCTGGTCTTCTCCGATGAGTACTGGTGGCACTCGACGAACCTGGCATTTCTGGCCCGTCGCGATCCCTGGTTCGTGCCGATCGGGGCGACTCATCTTCTTCCACCCAACCTCGCGTCCCTGGTGAGCAGCTCCCGGAGCCCCGGGGCCCTTCTCGAGACCCGGAAGCCTTCCGAGCGCCCGGCAAGGATCGACATTCACGGTGCGAGCTACGCGCTGGAGTTCGTGGAGACGATCGAAGATCGTGATCTGTACCGGGCCCGTCTCTGAAATGAAAATGTGGAGGCTCGAATGACACCAGGACTCTCTTTCAGGCCTCCACACTCAAGGTGTGACAGGGTGAATGACACTCCCAGCGGCTTTCGACCCTTCACATTTCCGGACCCAGGAGGCGCTCCGCGAGGTCGACACATTCCCGGGCTACATCCCTCCAGCTCCGAAGAAGGGAGCGGTTCGCGGTGGCGCGCGCGACTCGCGCCTCTGGAGGCTCCCCGATCGTCTTCGCCTCCACTGCGTCCATCGCCGCGCGAAGCGCATCGACCGAGGCTGCGTCGCAGATCCAGAGTCCCTGCAGGCTTTTCGGAAGCTCCCGGATCCCTCCCACAGGCGTCGCGACAACGGGCGTTCCGAGCGCGAGCGCTTCGAGAACCACGAGCGGCATGCCCTCGTAACGCGACGAGCAGACGAGACCCCGCGCCCGCGCCATGAGAGTCCGAACCTGACCCGGCGTCAGCGCACCCGTGGGAGTTACACGCGGGTGGCTGAATCCCTCACCGGGTGCCGCCGCGAGGCGCGCTCCCGGAAGGCCGTCGAGCGCCCGAACCAAGAGGTCCGTCCCCTTGATGGGGTCGCTCCCGCGACCGACGAAGGCCCAGAATCCACCTGGAAGGGAGGACTCCACTTGCGACGGCAGGGACTCGCTCAACACGCTCGCCTTCGGCTCGGCGGCCACAGAATCCCAGCCGTTTCCGCAGAGTCGGACGGGTCGGCCGAGCGAGCGCGCGAACCGCACAAGTCCGAGGCGCCCGTGTACGGCCAGGATGCCGTCGGCAGCCGCCACCGCCGCCACCTCTCGCGCGCCCGCCGCATAGCCCCCGAGGTACAGCGGCTCGCGACCCGCCCACATCCGACCGAACGTCTCGCCGTGAAGCGTGTGCAGGCGCAGCGGACGGCGGCGGCGCACCAGCGCCCGGGCGAGCTCGCGCGGCGGAACGAAGCAACCATGGGTATGAATGACGTCGTAGGAGCCCCGGAGCTCACGCGGATCGGAGGAAATCGTCGCCTCGACCCCGAGCGCTCGAAGCTCGCGCTGGAGGCAGCGGGCGTGCGTTTCCACGCCCCCAAGCCCATGCTCCAGATCTGCCGTAGCCCACTGAAGCCAGCGCAGGGTCACGCCGGGGCTCCGAGGCTGACGTACAGATCCGCATGCTGGCGCGCGATCGCATCCGGAGAGTTCGCGGAAGCGTAGGCGCGAGCGGACGCCGCGAGCGCGGCCCTGCGCTCCGGCGATTCGCAGAGCGCTCGGATCTTCGAAGCGCAGTCCTCCGGATCGCCCGCCCGATAGAGAGCGAGGCAGCCCGCCTGCCGTTCGTTGAGCTCTGAGTTGAGGGGCAGATCCGATGCCAGTACGGCGGCGCCCCGAGAGAGCGCCTGCGCGAGCGAGCCCGAGCCGCTCGTCTCGCGAAAGGGCGCGAGCACCAGATCCGCTCGGCGGAAGTGCCGGTCGATCTCACGCGCCTCGACATAGCCCGTCACCGTCAGGCGATCCGTCACTCCCAGGCGCGCGGCGAGGGCGGTGCACCGGTCGCGGAAGCCGGCGTCCGCCCGACGCCTCACGCCGCCCGCGAGCACGAGGCGGTAACCCGCCGGCAGCCGGCTGAGCGCCTCGATCGCGACATCCTGTCCCTTCTCAGGGGTCAGGAATCCGAACACGAGAAGTCTCCGCTCGACTGGGACTCCCACTTTCGACTCGGCGATCCCCGGATCACCCGCACGAGCATCCCGCGCGACAGCACCCTCCACTCCGCGCGCGGGCACGAAGTGCGGGATCACCTCGACGCGCCTCACGCCCGAGGCCGCGACGCCCATCCTCTGAAGAGCGGAGTGAACGACGACCGCGTCGAGGCCTCCCCAAGTTCTCTCGCTCCAGATCCGATTGAGATGCGCGCCCGCCACCACGTTCGCCGCCCAGCGGAGCGGAATCTGCCACCCGCGCCCCTCGAGCGGAAGACGGTACGGCCGCGAAAGGACCGTGTGCGCAGTCGCCACGAGCCGCGCCCCCGGCAGGCGGGCCCGCAGACGCCCGACGAACCCAGGAAATCGATAGAACGGGGGATTCTTCCCCCCCCAGATCCCGTACTCGTGCTGGAAGTGCACCAGGTCCGGCGCGAACTCCTCCAGCCCGGCCAGTATGCTCGCGGGCGAACCTTGCGCGACGCGGACCGCCCGGATCCCCCGGCTCGAGAGGTACCGCTCCACGCTCGGCCAGAGCGCGGCGGAGTAATCCGAGATCCCACAGCCGCTTCGAGTCGGCGCGACCCAGACGACCTTCACAGCAGCCGGACCGCCTCGTCCGCGATCGCGAGCGAGGCCGTGAGCCCCGGCGACTCGATGCCGATCAGGTTCACCCAGCCGGCGTGACCGCGCGCGCTCTCCTCGGCCACGTAGAAATCGAGCATCTTGCCAGCGGAGTCGACCAGCTTCGGACGAATCCCCACGAACCCGGCATGAAGGTCCTCGGGCTTCAGCTCCGGCAGGTAGTGCCGCGCCGCCTCGACGAACTTCGGGACCAGGTCCTCCTCCATCGCCTCGGTGAACGAGTAGTCGATCCGGTCCGGGGCGCTCCAGTCGATATCAGGCCCGAGTCGCGCGTTGCCCTCGAGGTCGATCGTAAGGTGAATCCCCAGGCCGCCCCCCTTCGTGTCCGGGAGCGGGTAGACCAGGCACGAGCTGACACCCTTGTACCTGGAGCTCAAGGTCAGGTAGCGCCCGCGCACGTACTTTATCTCGAACGGAGGTTCGCCGCCGAAGACGGGGCTCGCGAGACGAAGCGAGTGGAGGCCCGCGGCGTTGACGACCCTCGGCGCACACGCGGTGAAGCGGGAGCCGTCCGGAGCCGAAACCTCGAGCTCGTAGCCGCCCGGGCGCGACCAGCCGACGACCTCGTTTCGAAGGAGCAGGGTCACGCCCTTGTCTTCCGCGAGGCGCGCGAGCCGCTGCACGTACGCCTCCGCGTCGATGATTCCGGACGTCGGCGAAAGGAGACCCAGGCGCCCCGAGATCCGCGGCTCGAGCCGTGAGATCCCGTCCGCGCCGAGCTCCTCCAGCGGCACGTCGTTGCGCCGGGCGGCCGCGAGAATTTTCGCGACCGCGGCGTCGTCGTCGGGCGCCGAGCCCACGATCAGCTTGCCGCAGCGCCGGTGGGGCACCCCGTGCTTCTGGCAGAACTCGTAGAGGAGCGGCTTGCCCACCAGGCAGTACTTCTCCTTCAGGCTCCCGGGCGCGTAATAGATCCCCGCGTGGATCACCTCGCTGTTGCGGGCGGAGGTCTCGGCCCCCAGCCGGTCGTTGCGCTCGATCAGCAGCGTTTTCAGGGCGGGGCGCTTTTCCGCGAGCCGGAAGGCACAGGCGAGGCCGATCGCGCCGCCGCCGACGATGATGCAGTCGAAGTCGATCCTATCCATGCTTACCACCGACGAGCGCGCCCGCGATTGTCGCAGCGTATGCCAGGCCGACGGCGGCTCCTCCAGTCGACTCCATCGCGACTACCGTCGACTCAGCGCCGATCGAAAGAGATCGAGGCTCACGAGGACGACGTAGGAGCCATTGGAAACCAGGTACCGCCGCCAGAGACGCCGCGGCTCCTTGGAGAGCCGGTACAGCCACTCGAGGCCGGACTTCTGCATCCAGACGGGTGCCCTGTCCTTGGTGCCGCTCAGGAAGTCGAACGCGGCGCCCACGCCGAAGAAGAGAGTCTGCGTCGCGATCGCGGAGACCTCGCTCATCCAGAGCTCCTGCTTCGGCGCGCCGAGACCAACCCAGACCACCTCAGGCGGACCTGCGGAACCGCAAAGGTCCAGGAATCGCGACCAATCCTCGCGGGCACTCGCCGCCGAGAACGGCCGCATCGGTGGCGAGTAGCAGACTCCACGAACCCCGTACTCCGCGGCGATCCGCTCCGCTTGCCCCGGGGGGCCGCCGATGAACCCGAGCGCTCCCCCACGAGACTGACGCAGGTACGCCGCCATGAAATCGGGCCCGCAGACGCGCGACGCGAGGGGCCGGCCCTTCAGCCTCGCCGTCCAGACCAGGGGCATGCCGTCGGCAAGCGAGGCATAGGCCCCGTTCAGCGCGGCCCGCAGCTCCGGGTTCCAGGAGCTCTCGCTGACCGAGTGTACGTTGGCGAAGCAGACATACCCGCCCAGGCCTTCGCGGCCGCGCCGCGAGCAGGACTCGAGCGCGGACCCGAGCCCCGAACGCGAAACCCTTACCTCCAGGATTTTAACCGTCGCCGAATCCAAGCCATTCCACGCATAGCAAATCGCCCCACCGCTGGCCAGGAGCGTTGACCTACCGAAGAGCGCCACGGTACGAGAACCGGATGGCGGAAATGACGCGGGACTCGACAGTTTTCGTGGCGGGCGGGAGAGGGCTGGTCGGCTCGGCCATCCTGCGACGCCTCGAACGCTGGGGCGCGACCCGGGTCCTCGCGCCCACTTCGGCCGAGCTGGACCTCACCGACCAGGCCGCGACTTTTCGTTTCCTCGAAGAGAACCAGCCCGGCTACGTGTTCGTGGCCGCGGCGAAGGTCGGCGGGATCTGGGCCAACTCCAACTACCCGGCGGACTTCTGCTACCGGAATCTCGTGATCGAAACCAACGTCATCCACGGAAGCCACCTGGCAGGGGTGCGAAAGCTCCTGCTGCTGGGAAGCTCCTGCATCTACCCCAAGGACAGCGCCCTCCCGATCCGCGAGTCGTCGCTGCTCACGGGGCCACTCGAGCCGACGAACGAGGCCTACGCCCTGGCGAAGATCGTCGGCGTGAAGCTCTGCGACTACTACCGCCAGCAGTACGGCTGCGACTTCATCTCGGCCATGCCCACGAATACCTTCGGCCCGAACGACAACTTCGACCTCAAGTCGGGCCACATGCTCGCCTCGCTCCTTCACAAGTTCCACCTCGCGAAGGTGAGATCCGAGCGGTCCGTCGTCGTCTGGGGAACCGGCAAACCGCGCCGGGAGATGCTCTACGTCGACGATCTGGCGGACGCGTGCCTGCTCCTGATGGAGCGGTACTCGCAGCCCGGACCGATCAACGTCGGAAGCGGCGAGGATTTCTCGATCCGGGAGATCGCCGAGCTTCTCCGGAAGAAGATCGGGTTCGCGGGTGAGCTGGAATGGGACTCCTCGAAACCGGACGGCGTCTTCCGGAAGGTGCTGGACGTGAGCCGGATCCAGGCGCTGGGGTGGAAGGCCGAGGTCAGCCTGGAGGCGGGGATCGAGCGCAGCTATGACTGGTTCGTGAAGAACTACCCGAAGATCCGGGTTTCCTGACCGTGGGCAAGGCGCTGCTCATCCACGTCCCGTACGAGGTCCGGGGCGGGGAAGACGTTCACGTCGAGGCGCTTTCGCGGGCCTATCGGGCTCTCGGGCTCGAGCCGGTCCTCGCCCCGGCGAGCCGTAAGCCGCCCGGAAACGCCCTGGCCTCGATCGGAGCCTCGCTCGCCTTGAGCTCGCTTCCGCCCGAGCTCGAGCTGCCCCTGCGTTCCGGCGTGATCGATGTCGTTCACCTTCATAACCTCTTCCCGATCTACGGAGCGCGGGTCCTGCGGGGCCTCCGTGGATCGTCCGCACCCGTGATCATGACGGTGCACAATCACAGGTTTTACTGCGCGAACGGGCTTGCGCTTCGGGGCGGCAAGGCCTGCAAGCTCTGCTTCGACGATCGGGTGGCCTGGCGGCCCATCGCCTATAACTGCAACCGGGACCGGACCAAGTCCCTCTACCATGCGCTTTCGCTCACCGAGATCCGGACGGGGTCCCTTCTCGACGTCGTCACCGCGTTCATCGCTCCGTCGCCCTATATCCGCGACGAGCTCGTGCGGTTCGGCGTCGAACCTTCACGCATCCACCTGGTCTTGCACCCCATCGCGGCAGGGCCCGGCTGGGACGGCGCCGTCTCCGAAGGCCCATTCGACTACGACGTCCTCTACGCGGGCCGGCTGTCGGCCGAAAAAGGGATTCGAGAGCTCATCGCCGCGGCGAAGCTGCTTCCGGGCCTCCGGTTCGCGGTTGCGGGCTCCGGTCCCGAGGAGGCCGCGGTACAAGCCGCGCGGCAGCGCCTTCCCCGCTTCACCTATCTGGGAGGCAGATCCCACTCGGACGTGCCTGGTCTGCTCGACCGGACGCGGGTGGCGGTCATGCCGTCGGTCTGCAACGAAAGCCTCGGGGCGTTCGCCCTGGAGGCCTTCTGCCGCGGAAGGAGATGCGTGGTCCCCGCGACGGAGTCGACCCGGTGGATGGCGGAAGGCGCCTGGCCCGGGATTCCCTCGGACCCCGCTCGCCCGGCCGACCTCGCGAAGGCGATCCAAAGAGCGCTCGCCGAGCCCCTGATCCCGGACTCGGAGGCCCGGCTGCTTCGCGGGCGCCTGGGCATGGACCGCTTCCGCCAGGAGCTCGGGAAGGTCCTAGGTGATGTTTCGGCCCAGCATGAACGCCTCAGCGGCGGAGCAGCCCACCGTCGCCCCACGCCAGTGCGCGAGGGCTTGAACCGCGCGGATTGACCGGGCATGGGGCCAGGCGCGCATCTCGGGCTTGTACGCCGCCAGTGCCTTGAGCTTGAGGCTCAGGGTCGAGGACACGTCCACGAACCAGTTCGGCGTGAACGGCGCACCGGAACCGGGGGGCTGCCACTCCGTGCTGGAGGCCACCTCGAAGAACAGGAGCCGCTTCACGCGGACGCCCGGCTGAGGCCTGCACGCGGTGACCACCGCCTCGTGAATCCTGCGATGATCGACATTCACGTCGCTTGAATGATGGGTATAGACGAGCTCAGGCCCGATCTTCCCGATCAGCGCCTCGACCTTCTTGATGACCTCGAGCCTGGGCAGCGTGTCCAGCCGATTGTCGGGCAGGTCCAGAAGGGTCGTCGACTTCGTCCCCAGCACCCGATTGGCGCGAAGAAGTCTTTTTCGGAGGTCTTCGAGCTCCGATGCCCGGCGCCCACGATCCCGGCCCGGATCACGGCTCGTGACTCCTTCCCCCAGGATCACGACGTGAACGGAGTCCCCCGCCCGGGAATGCTTCGCGATGGTGCCTCCACAGCCGAGCACCTCATCATCTGGGTGAGCCGCGACGACCAGAACTTTCATACGCCCCCCGTGCCAGACTTGGCTCGCCAATCCAAGACGGCTCGCGCGATCTCCCTGGACCGCGCTGCGATCAAGCCCGGATGCTCGAAGCCCCCCCGATAGGGGAACTCTGCCCCGTCCAGTTCCACAAGACAACCCCCAGCCTCCTCGAGAACGAGCTCGGGCGCCGCCACGTCCCAGTCCCTCACCACGACGTCCTTGAAAAACACGTCGGCCCCGCCATCCGCCACGCGGCAGATCTTGAGGCCGATGCTGCCGCTCTCCAGATAGCTCTTGAAGCCCAGGTCGCGAAAAAGGCGGCTCGCCGATCCGCGAGGCTGCGGGCAGTTGTCGATCAGGATCTCCGGCGCGCCCTTCCGGGAAAGAGCCAGCGCCTTCCCGTTCAGCGTCGCGCCCCGCCCCTTCTCGGCGACGTAAAGGCGCTGGAGCGCGGGCGCGCAGACCGCCGCGAGGCGCGGAGACCCCGCCTCGAGGAGGGCGGCCTGAGTGACGAAGCCGTCGAAGCCTCCGACGAAGCTCGCGGTCCCGTCGATGGGGTCGATGAGCCAGTAGCGCTCGGGCCGCTCCCTCGCCTGCGAGGCGGCGTCCTCCTCGCTCAGCACAGGAATTTTCGACAGCGCCTCCAGCCTCCGCTTGAGCTCGCGGTGCGCGAGGAGGTCGGCCTCCGCCTTGAACTGGGTACCCTCCCACCGGCCTTCGGTCCTTCCGGCGGCCCGCAGCTCGAGGAGCAGCGCGCCCACCTCGGTCACTGCCCGCGCGAGGTCATCCTTCACGCCGGTACGCCTCCCCGACCTGCCGGAGCCGCTCCCGCGAGGGAGTGGCCTGGAACCCGATCAGCTCTCGGGCGCGAGAGACATCCATTCGAATCACCGGCTGCCGCACGCCCTCCAGGCTCACCCGCGAGCCGGGCACCTGCTCCGCGATTCGCCGGGCGAGGAGCTCGAGGCTGCAAGGTTCGCCCGTGGCGATGTTGAGGCACTCCCAACCCTTCCCGCCCCGCTCGAGGGTCAGGAGGATCGCCTCGACCACGTCATCGACGTGAATCACGTCCAGCGGAACGGGCATGGCCGCGCGAACCGCGATCACCCCGCTTCCTCGGGCGCTCCGGAACATCTGGTAGACGGTGCCGCTGAGGCGGCGTTCGCCGAAGAGCCCCGGGAACCGCAGCGCCGTGACCGAAACCCCCCCGGTTACGGCTCCTCGCAAGAGAAGCTCGCCCTGGACCTTGGTCCAGGCGTAATGCTCGAGCGGCTGGCAGGGAGCGCTCTCGGTCACGCCCAGCTCCGGAGCCATTCCGTACACGGCCTGAGAGGAAGCAAAGACCAGGTGAGGCACCCCTGCCTCGCGGCAGTACCGCGCGACGTTTTCTGTCGCCCTCACGTTGTCGAGCTCCAGCGCGGCGCGGTCCTGCTTGCCGGCGACGGGCGGAAGCGCCGGATCCTCGGGATTGGGCGCGAGCGCGATCTCGACGCGGCCCGCGAGGTGAACCACGGCCTGCGGCTTGAGCCCGCCGCGAAGCAGCTTCTCCATGTCGCGCTCCCGGGAGAGGTCGGCGGCCCAGACGGAATCCGACACCCGGCCGGCCGGCGTCGCGCCTCCGGGACGAATCAACGAAACAGCGGGCAACCCCTTCTTCCCGATCGCCTCGACCAGGTGGCCACCGAGAAAGCCCTTCGCGCCGGTGACGAGAATCACGGCGAGGACACCGGGCGAGACCTGAACTCCGCCTCACTCATGAACTGATCCAGCGTCGTGCGAACCAGGACCTCATTCTCTTTCCAGGACCGGCGCAGCTCGTACCGCGCAGTCGACGAGCCCAGCGACTGCTCGATCAGGCTGCCGACCTCATCGACACCGGCGGCGAGGGTGAGCGACACGCTCGTCGAAAACCTCGGATTGATCTCGAACGGGAGTGGCGGCCCCCCGGAGCCCCGCAGCCGCAGCTGCACGTTGAACGGTCCGTCGGCGCGCAGCGCTCGCTGGATATCGACACAAAGCTTCTCGATGCTCGCGACCCTGCGGGTGACCGCGAGCCGCGTGATTCCCCGCTTCGAGATGATCTCCTTGGGGACGACCGCCTGCACCTCGCCGTCGCGCCACACCACGACGGAGACGGTGAACTCCGGGCCCTCGATCAATTCCTGAAGGATCACGGATTCCAGCGATCCGAGCTTCGCGAGATAGCCGTCGAGCTCCGGCTCCGTCTCTAGTATCTCCACGCCCCGGCTGCCCCGGCCGGTCCGCGGCTTCGCGATGATCGGAAAACCCAGCCCGGCCCGGCCTTCGCTCGCCAGCCTCGTCGCGGGAACGGGAATGCCGCTCGCCGCAAGCTCCTTCATGAGCGCGTGCTTATCGAGGCAGGTCGCGATGAACTCCCGCCTCGGCAGGATCACCTTCACGCCGTCGTCCTCCAGCGCGAACGAAGCGAGCAGCTCCTCGTCGACCAGGGGCAGGAGCACATCCACCTTCTCCGAGCGGACGATCTTGCGAATCGCGGGAACGAATGTCGCCGAAAGCCCTCCTGGAATCACGAACCCCGCGTCCGCGAGGTAGAGCCCGACCGCATGAGGGTCCATGTCGGCGGCCAGAACGCGAAAACCCTTCGCCCTGAGATGCCGGATCAGCCCCGGAAGCGCCGCTCCCCCCGCTCCCGTCAGAAGGAGGGTCCGGGTCATCTGAGATCGTCCCAGGTGATCCAATGGTCCGCGGCGACCGGTTTCCCGAGGGTCCGCCCGACGAGGTGATCCGCCAGCGCCGGCGAAATTCCGAAGCCCGGCCTCTTGATCACCAGATCGTCGGCGCCGATGACGTCGCCCGCCTTCAGATCCCGGACGACGTGAACGCTGCGACGCCCCTTCTCGAACATCTCGCGCTCCGCCGGCCGGGGGCCGCACTTGATTCCGTCGCCGATCGCCGCCTCCACGTCGCGGATCTTCCTGACCATCGCCGCCAGCTCGCCCGGCTCAATGGCGAACGAGTGGTCCGGCCCGGGAAGCTTCCGGTCGAGCGTGACGTGCTTCTCGATCATGCAGGCGCCGAGCGCGACGGCTGCCAGGCTGACGTGATCCCCGAGCGTGTGATCTGAATAACCCACCGGCAGATCGAACGCGCGCCGGAGGGTCTCGATCGCCGCGAGGTTGGAGAGATCGACCGGCGCGGGGTAGAGCGAGGTGCACTGAAGCAGCACGACCTGCTCGTTGCCGACCGACCGCGCGGCCCCGATCGCCGTCTCGATGTCCGTGTAGTTGGCCATGCCGGTCGAGAGGATCAGCGGCCGCCCGTGCCTGGCCATGTGCCGGATCAGCCGGACGTCGGGCAGGTCGAACGACGCCAGCTTGAAAGCGGGCATCCCCAGCTCCGCGAGCTGGTCGACGGCCTCCGAGTCGCAGGGCGAGGAAAGGAAGTCGATTCCCTTCGAGCGGGCGTAGTCGATCAGCGGCGCGTGCCAGGCGCGGTCGATCTCCAGGGAGGCGATCAGATCGTAGGTCGAGAGCTGGTTGCCCTGCGCGTCCAGGTACGTGAAGCTCGGCGTGTGCCTGGAGTAGTGTCGGGACGCCCTGAAAGCCTGAAACTTCACGGCGTCCGCGCCGGCCTCCGCGGCCGCGGCGATCAGCTCCCGGGCAACCTTCAGGTCCCCGTTATGGTTCGAGCCGGCTTCGGCGATGAGGTAAACGGGACGCCCGCCGATCTCCCGGTCACGGATTTTGAAGCGGCTTGGCATCAGGATTCAAGCTCCTGGGTCAGTACGACGTGATTTTCGCGGTAGCCGGCGTTTAGAAATGCCCCAAGCGAAGCCTGGTTGTCTAGCCGAACCTCGGCCTGAATTCGAGCGATTTCCGGATTTTCCCGGCGAAGCTTCTCGCCACCGGCACGCAGGATCGCCGCGCCCAGCCCCCGATTGCCGAGACCCGGCGCGAGATACAGCGAGACCAGCGCCTGGCTGCCGGACAGGTCGTAACGGAGCACCCCCACTGGCTTTCCCCGATGATCCGCGATCCAGAGCCTCCGCGCCGGGTTGGCCAACGAGTCCTCGAACCATCGCCGGTGCCGATCCAGCGCGACTGGAGAGGGATCGTGGAAATGGCGGCGAGTCTCGGGCGCGTTTCTCCACTCATGAGCCAGGTCGCAGTCCGACCGCTCGGCGCGACGAAGCGCGACCTCGGGCGGAAAGAGCAGCCGCCCGACCCGGCCGCAGCCCCCGGCATCCACGAGCTTCATCGAGGATACGGAGAGGTGCCTGAGCAAAGTCGGGCTCGCGCAGGCTGCCGCCAGCGCCGTGGCCAGCATTTCCACTCCGCACTCCCGCGCCGGACCCAGGTACCAATGATGCCCCTGAAGTCCGAGAGACGTCGCCGACTCCTCCTGGTTCGCCGCCACCGAGAGCACCAGGCTGGGAAGGCCCAGGGCCGCGCGCTCCCACGCCACCGTCCCGCCCGAGCCGATCGCGAGGTCAGCCTCGCGCATCAGCGTCGAGATCCGCCCGGGCGCGACGTGGCAACGCACGCCGGCCACATGAAGGCCCTGAAGCTCGGCTCGATGTGGATGGGTCGAACCGATCACGACGTCGAGCTCGACCCCCGAGCCAAGCGAACCGCCCAGCCGCTCGAAGGCCCGGATCGCCTTCAGCGACTCGTTGGACGCGTCGACGCCCCCGAAGGAAACGAAGATTCTCTTGACGGATCCCCCGCGCGGCGCCGCCTTCGCGCGCTCGCTCGCGAACTCCTCCCGCAGCAAGGCGAACCGCGGCCCGATCATCCGCACGCAGCCCGCGGGCACCCTGGAATCGTAGCGGGACGCGTCTCCCAGGCTCGGGTCGAGCAGGAAATCGCAGAGGTGGTCCCGGTCGGCGAGGTCGTCGATCACTAAAATCCGGCCCGCGACCGGCCGCAGCCGCTCCTCCCAACGCGCCCCCAGGCCATAATGATCCACGATCAGCACGTCGACGCGCGCGCCCGCCAGGGCCGCGAGGCACTGCTCCGCATCGTCCACGAGGGCGGCGCCCACTCCCCTCAGGCGATGGACTCGAAATCCCCTGGCCTCGGTGAAGGCGAGGAGATCGCCCTCGAGAACCCGGGAGGCGAAGGTCACCTCCGCGCCCGACCTCTTGAGCTCCTCCGCGAGCGCCAGGCACCGCATCACGTGCCCGGTGCCGATCGCCAGGGAGGCGTCCGCGCGGATCAGAACTTTCGCCGGGACTGCCGTCATCGGACCTTGAACAACGGCTCGAGAACCTCGCAACGCAGCAGGCTCTCGAGCGCGCGGTCCCTCACGGCTGTTCTGATGACCGGGAAAACCTCGTCGTAGACCTCGAGGAGGCGGGCCACGTCGTCTTCCGAGTGAGCGAAGCTCATGTTGTGGGTTCCCACGGTGAGGATGCCCCTCGCGAACATCTCCTGAAGAAAGAGCGTCTTGACCTGGATGGGCGCGTACCCCCCGGCCGCCTCGAAGTTCAGGAACGACCAGGTCGGATCGCCCGAGATCCTCAAGATATCCGCCATTCCCAGCGCCTCGATCCTGCGCTCGACCCCGGTGAAGACCGCCTCGCCTCGCCGGCGGATCGTCTCGAGAACCGGAAGCTGCTGGAGCTTCTTCAGGGTCGCGAGGGCCGCGGCGAGCGAAAGCGTCTCGCCCCCGAAGGTGAACGAGAAGAAGACCTCCTCCATCAGCTTCATGAGATCGGCCCTGCCCGCGATCGCGGAAACCGGGTAGCCGTTGGCCAGGCCCTTGCCGAAGGTCGCCAGGTCCGGGGTCACGCCGAAGTACTCCTGCGCCACTCCCATCGCGA
>CAYJTX010000015.1:0-19983 GCA_964372615.1 uncultured Bacteriovoracaceae bacterium
GATCTCCAGAGATCGATCTCTGACACATGAACGAGTTGAAAATAAATATGATTACCGCCATGAGTCGACGTGAAATATATCTTGACTCATTTAGTCATTTATTGCAGAGTGCCACCCTGATGAGTGCGTCGCAAGGTCGGTTCCCACTCCCTTGGATCGAAAAAGCCGCGGTCGCGAGCTTTGCCTGCTTACTGATGGTGGCCGGTACGGCATGCCCGATCGGCGAGTCCGCCGACTATTGGACGAGTCTCGAGGCCGAAGATGGGACCAACCCCTGCGTGGTCACCGACATCCGGACGCTCTCTCCCGACTGCGCGGCCGCCCTCGAGTCCAATCTGCCCTTTGATGAAACCTGGGAAGACGCTCCTGCCGGCCTGAAAAGCGACGTGCTTCGCGCCTACCAGACGCTCGCGACTCTCGAGCTCGACCTGCCCCCGGACGGAACCCTTTTCGGCGTCGCCGAAAATGCGCTGCCCGTGCAGCACGCCTGCCTCCTCGACGCCTTTTACTGCAGTGGGATCGGCGGGGAATCGGCCGACGCGCCCTCGCCCGCCGACGCACCCCGCAGGGCCTTCAACTACGTGCTGAATCAGGTCGACGTCATCACCTACAAGGCCGATCCTCCCGAGGGCCAGAGCTGGGACGCGAGCTACCACGGCTTCGCGTTCGTGAACCGCGTGATGTCCATTTACTCGAACTTCGCGGGGACCGGTCCGCTCGCGGGAGCCGCGCTCCTCATGCACGAATCCCATCACGGGGATGGTTACACACATGTCGAGTGCCTGGGCCCGGGCGGCCAGAACTGCGATGCCGACCTCAACGGACCCTACGGGATCGGAGCCTCCTACATCGAGATGGCGCTTCGAGCCGACTACCGGCGCTCCCAATCGGAGGAAGGGCTCTTCAACCGGCCCAGCGTGCGGGCAGCGGGCAACTCGCTCTGCTGGATGTACATGACGCGTTTTCGAAATCTTCCGGCGATCCTGCGCCTGGAGGTGACCGCACTGGTCTCCTGCGACCTCGCCACTGAAGATGTCCTGGAACAGCTCGGACTCGAGGACTGGGTGTTCTGACCTGTCACCAGACCCGACGGATCCGGGCCTCGGGATAGTAGTATCTGAGGATCGAGACCCGAGTCTCGCCCTTCTCGCCCATCACCTTGGCGCCCCACTGGCACATTCCGACGCCGTGGCCGAATCCGCGACCGCTGAAGATCCATGCCGGTCCTGACCGACGGGACCCGTCGGCCGCATTGGCGGCGGTCATCGTGAAGGCCGTGCTCCGAAGCCGGCCGGGTCCGATCCAGTCCCGGAATCGCGGAGCCGGCAATTTCAGGCTGAAGCGGCGGGGGAGTTTCCCCCTCCCCGACTTCCAGGTGGTTAAGAGGTGGATGACGCGCGCCCCGGCATTCGCGCCGCCTTTTACCTGAACATCGACCAGCCGGGCGCCCTCGATCGCGCCGGCCCAGCCCGCGAACGGACCCTGTACCGCACTCTCCCGCACGAGACCGGCTCGAAGCGCCTCTTCGATTTCCGAGGCGCCGAGCGCGAGCGACCAGTTGTATCGAGGAGAGCTCCGGCAGTGCTCGCAGCTCACCTGCCTGCGAAAGCCCGGGTAGGTCGCTCCCCAGACCCGTTCGGGAAGCTCGGTGCGCCCGCCACAGGTCGAATGGTAGAAAGCCTTGAGAGGCACGAGGCGCGGTGGGACAGTGAGGATCTGACCGCGCGTGCGCGCCACTGCCTGTGACGCCCGCGTTTCCTCCTTGGAAGCCCCCTCGTAAACCTGGTCCGCGACCGTGCTGTCAACGTCGTAGGTGCGCCGGGTGTCCTTCGCGGCCGTCAGCATCTGGTGATAGGCGTAGGTCCGCGCGGCGACGACCTGGGCCTCGATCGCGGCGGCGCTCCACTTCGCGGAAAATTCCGAGTTCACGAGACCGTCGAGATACTTCTCGACGTCAACGACGTTGACGACTTCGCAGCCCGCACGGACGGGCCGGATTCTAAGAACGTCGCGAAAGGGTCTCCCGTCCAGCTTCAGAAAACCCGCGGGAGACTCGACCGAGAGCGAGCCGGAGACGCCTCCGAAGTCGCCACGCACCTGGCCCTTGTCGCAGGTGAGCTTCCACTCCGCGGCGGAACCGGCCACAGGGGAAACGGGGGCCACCTGAGGCCGCCCGTCCGAACCGGTCAGCTTGAGGTCCATGCCACGAACCGTAACGGACGGTGCTCCCTCCACGATCCGGACGCGGATGAGCAAGGTCCTGGGAGCGCTGAAACGGGGGGCCTTCCAGCCCGGAAGCACCGCCGCCTGTGCGCTCAAACCGGCCGCGGCGAGCGCAAGCACGGCGATCCACCCGACTCCGACGCTTCGTTTCCCCATCCCAACACTAGTTTAGGTCGTGGGGGCCAGCCACCACAAGCAGCGCCCGACCGTCAAAATTCGGTGAGGATCCCTGTTGGCCTGGAACCCCCAGGGCTGCTAGAGTCCGGCCCATGGAAAACCCGCAAAAAGACATTATTCAGTGCCTGCAGAAGATCTTCCAGTCCGAGATGGCCGGAATCATCCGCTACCAGCACTACTCGTTCATGATCATGGGCTATAACCGCATCCCGATTCAGAAGTGGTTCCGGGACCAGGCCGCCGAGTCGATGGCTCATGCTGTCGAGATCGGTGAAAAGATCACCTCTCTGGGCGGCCACCCGACGATGACCCCCATCGCGGTCGAGGAGACGAACCAGCACTCGGTCCAGGCCCTGCTGCAGGAGACCCTCCGGCACGAGGAGGATGCCCTCGCCCAGTACTCGCAGCTCGTGCGCCTCGCCGGCAACGACATCGCCTTGGAAGAGCTCGCTCGCTCGCAGCTCCGGGCCGAGCAAGAGCACATCGATGAAGTGAAAAAGATGCTCCGGACTTCCTGAGCAACTTGGGTCAGACCCGCTCCAGCCCGACGAAGCAGCGTCCCGCCTCCAGTGACCATCGGCGTCTCGCGGCCAAGTTCGCGGACGCCCGCAAGAAGCGCGGGTTCCCGACCGCGTACGGTTTCTTCCATAAGAATGGCGGCAAGGGCCACTTCGGGTTCAGCTATCTTCATTATCTGCTGATCGAACGGGGTCTGCGGCTTCCGAGCGTCCAGAGCCTCCGGGCCATCCTGGAAGTGATCGCGCGGGAGGCGACCCACTCGGATGACCGGAATTCAATCCTCACGCTGTACCTGAAAGCGCTGACGGGAGGAGATCCGATCTTCGATCCCGTGCTCACCTCTCGACCTTCTTCCTCGGCTCCGTCGGCTATTCCTTCGCTGCGCGAGGAAACGCACTTGCAGGACGCCGCCGAGTCGGACACGGATCGCCTCGTGCGCCTGGCCGCGACCACCCACAAGGGCGCCATTCCCCGAATGTCCAAGGAGCAGGTCGAGGCCGTCCTGAGCTCGCCTGCCTGCTTCTGGATATTTCAGTGGCTTTTACAGACGGGGCTCAAGCTCGACCTCGCGGCGCTCGCCGAAAACCTTTCTCTCAAGGCCCCGGAGGTCCTCGCCGCAGCCACTCGCCTGGAGCAGACGGCACTGGTCCGGCGGCTCAAGGACGGCCGGTACGAGTCACCGGCGTTCCAGACGGATCTTTTTGAACCGATGGCCCTGCTCACGCCGGAGCGAAAGACCTGGATCAACAGCCAGATCAACGCCCGGGTGCGGGCGCAGGGCGAGGACCACGCCCACGGATACTACCTCCTCTTCATCGACGACGAGCAGAAGACCCAGGCCCTGAAGCGCGTCTTCTGGGAGGCGCTGAGCAAAGCGTATCTCCTGAGGCCGAGGAATCCAGCCACCGGAAGTGGGAAGCTCTATGCCGTCGAGGCGAGGGTCGCTCCTGTCTTCGAACGAATTGAACCGAGTGCTCGCAAATCAGGAGACACCCCATGAAACCGGTCGCCGCGCTCACCCTCGCATTTTTGGCTCTATCCGTCCCCGCGCTGGCCATCGACGCGAAGATCGAGCACATCGTCGGAAGCGTCAAGATCACGAACCCCAAGGGGACGTCGGAAGCCACGATCGGCGACAAGCTGTCCGAAAAGGACACCGTCGTCACGGGTGAGAAGTCGCTCGCGATCCTGGGCCTGGGCGACGGGTCGAAGTTCAAGGTCAGCCAGCGGACGGAGCTGGAGATCGCCTCCCTCACGGATGGAACCGATCTCTTGCTCAAGAGGGGAAGCGTGTTTTCCCGGGTCAGCAAGCAGCAGGGCCCCCGCTTCAAGCTTCGGACGAGAACCGCCACCATGGGCGTGCGGGGCACGGAGTTCTTTGCCGCCTTCGGGAAGAAGGACAAGCAGTTCAACGACACCTGGATGTGCGTTCACAAGGGCGAGGTCGAGATCGAAGACACCGCGAGCCTGGAGAAGGTGCAGGTCAAGGCGGGCTTCGGCGTGCTCCTCGCAGAGGGCAAGAAGATCTCCCTGCCCAAGGTTCTTCCCTGGACGAAAGGTCTGAACTGGAACATGGACCTGAGTAAGGGCAGCCTTTCCGATACGGCCTGGGACCTCTGAGCCTCTACTTCATCAACCCCTTGAGCAGGTCGATCGGGAACGGAATGATGATCTTGGTACCCTGGCCGCTCGACATCTCGTGAAGCGTCTGGAGATAACGAAGCTGGATCGTCGTCGGGTGCGTCTCCATGACCTTCGCCGCCTCGGAGAGCTTCTGTGAAGCCTGCAGCTCGCCCTCGGCCGCGATGATCTTGGCCCGCCGCTCCCGCTCGGCCTCGGCCTGGCGGGCCATCGCGCGCTGCATCTCGACCGGCAGGTCGATCTGCTTCACCTCGACGTTGAGCACCTTCACGCCCCAGGGCTCGGTCTGGGTATCGAGGATCGCCTGCAGCCGATGATTGATCGAATCGCGCGACGCGAGCAGCTCGTCGAGCTCGACCTGTCCGAGCACCGAGCGAAGCGTCGTCTGCGCGAGTTTCGACGTCGCGAGCAGGTAATTCTCGACCTCGACGACCGCGCGGTTGGGCTCGACGACTCGAAAGTACACGACCGCGTTCACCTTGATCGTCACGTTGTCCCGCGAGATCACGTCCTGCGGCGGAACGTCCATCGTGACCGTTCTCAAATCGACGCGCACCATGCGCTCGAGCACCGGAATGAGGAAGCGCAGGCCGGCGCCCTTGGCACCGACGATCCGGCCGAGGCGAAACACCACGCCTCGCTCATATTCGTTCAGCACCCGCACGCTTGTCGCGATAATGACGAGGGTGGCGATGAAGAGGAAAAACAGTCCGCCCAAGGTGATTTCCATCTCTAACTCTCCTTTTTAGTACTGCCCGGCCCGGCCGGTCTGACCTGTACGTGCATCCCATCAACCGAGACGGCTTCGACCGGGTCGCCGACCCTCAGGGGTACTTCCGAACGAACGTCCCACGTTTCGCCTCGAAACAGCGCCTTGCCGAGAAACCCGCCGAATGGGGATTTCTCAACCGTCTGCATGTGGCCGACGTAGCCCTGGAGACCCGCGATACCGCCGCCTCCCATGGCCCGGATCGCCCGCGTCGCGAGCAACGTGCTCCGAGCCGCGGCATATCCCAGAAGCGCCGCACCTCCTCCGAGCGCGATCCCCGCGGGGGCCCAGACCCCCACGCTGACTTGTGGAACCCCGCCTTCGGGATCCACGACCCAGATCAACCCCAGGACGAAGGCCAGCACACCGCCGCCAGCGAGTGCCCCATGAGACGTCACGAACGGTTCGAGCAGCATGAGGAGGAGGCCCAGCCCGACGAGCAGCAGGCCCCCCAGGCGGATCGGGAGCATCTGAAACGCCATGAAAGCGACGAGCAGACAGATCCCCCCGAGGACCCCGGCGATGGTGATCCCGGGGTTCGATACCTCGACGTAAATCAGGAGCATCCCCAGGGTCATCAGGACGGCAGCGATGTTCGGATTCGCGAGATAATGAAGGAGCTTCTGTCCGAGCGACATCTCGATCTCGCGCTCGGAGGCGCCCGCAGACCGAATCACCCGGGTCAAGCCGCCGGCCACCTTCACCACCCGCCCATCCAGCTTCTCGAGGAGCTCGCGGCGGGTGGCCGCGATCACATCGACAAGACCCTTGTCCTTGGCCTCTGGCGCGGTGAGGCTCCGGCTCTTGCTCACGATCTCCTGCGCGAGGATCGGGTCCCGCTTGCGGGCCTCGGCCAGGCTGCGGGCGAACGCGGCCGTGTCGTTGATGGCCTTCTCGGCCATCTTGCCCTCGATATCCTTGCCGGACGAATCGACCGGATGCGCGGCGCCCACGTTCGTTCCTGGCGCCATCGCTGTCACGTGCGAGGCCAGCATGAGGAGCGCGCCCGCCGACGTCGCGCTGGCCCCCCCCGGATGGACGAAAACGACGACCGGAATCTTCGCGCGATCGACGTGCTGAGCCATCTCCCGCACCGCCGAGACCAACCCCCCTGGGGTGTCGAGCTCGAGGACGAGCGCCTCCGCGTCGGCCTTCTCAGCTTCACGGATCGCGGTCTCGAGATAACTCCCGCCTGCGGGATTGATGGTCCCCCGGAGCTCGGCGAAAAAAACGGTCGCGCTCCGGGGAGGAGCCGACCGCGCCAGCTCCGCGAGACCGAAGAGCGCACAGAGAGTCGCCGCCAGCGAGACGGCACTCAGCTCAGGCTTCCTCACGCATCCCCCGATCACCTGGGTTGGGGGATCCGGGGCCCCGGACCGCAAGACCCAGGCGGGCCGCCACGGCTTTCAGATCTTCCCAGGCCTCCCGTTTCGCAGGCGGGTTGCGCAGCAGGTAGGCCGGGTGAAACGTCGGCATTACGGGGATCCCCTCGAACTCGCCGAACCGGCCTCGGAGCTTCACAATGCCCACCTCGGTCTTCATGAGATACTGCGCCGCGAACTTGCCGAGCGCGACGACGACCTCAGGCCGTATGGCGGCGAGCTGCCGCGAGAGGAAGGGTGTGCACGCCGCGATCTCGTCCGGCTCCGGATTGCGATTCCCCGGAGGGCGGCACTTGACGACGTTGCAGATGTACACGTCGGAGCGTTTGAGGCCGATCGCCTCGATCATTCGGTCCAGGAGCTGCCCCGCCTTCCCGACAAACGGCCGCCCGAGCTCATCTTCGGTCTCCCCCGGGCCCTCCCCCACGAAGACGAGGCGGGCACTGGGACCGCCCTCGCCGAAAACCAGGTTTCGACGCCCCGAAGCGAGCTTGCAGCGCCGGCAGCCGCCGTCCGCGTGAACCTCGTCGTGGACTTTCTGCAACGGAGTCGTCCGGACCATGACGAGGGCGTCCCTGGGGATGAACCCCTCCCACGAAGCGGATTGGAGTCGACGCGGCGGAGCTGGCATGGAGGCACTATCCGTGATCCAAATTCCAAAGTAAATTCGGAATCACGTTGGAGATCCGAGTGCCCGACCCGCACGCAGCTGCCGACTGGACCTTCCTCTGGCTAGCGCTCGTGGCCTACGGGGCCAGCCTGCTCTACGGGATCGCTTCACGAGTCGGGAGACACCCTGAGCCCTTGCGAAGCCTGACTCGAATCCACCTCGCTCACCTCCCGCTCTATCTTGCGGCATCCCTCTGGTTTCTTTACGGCAGCGAACGCCAGCTGACCGACCTGGCGGTCGGCCTCTATTGCTATCTCGCGCTGCATTATGCGTTCGCGTTCCATGTAGTCGGTCAGGCGCTCCGGGGATTCTCCCTGGGGCTGTGCCTCGCGGCTTCGCAGCTGGCGGGCCGCCTGGACGGCGCGGCTGCTCCCTCGCTGCGGCTCGAGGACGTCGCAGCGGCCTACGGGCAGGGATCAGGCGCCGAGGAGCTGGGAAGGGACCGGCTGCGGGTTCTCGTCGAGTCGGGGGCCCTCCGACGAGCCGGGGATCGCCTCACGCTGACGCCGTTCGGCCGCTTCGCCGTGCTCTCGAACCGCCTCCTACTCGGGCTCTGGGGCCGGACGTACCTCGCATGAGCCAGCCATTCGCGGACGCCGCGCTCGTTTTCGCCCTCCAGCTCGCGGCGCATCTGATGACCTCGCGCTTCGTAAAAAACCCCGTTTTCGTAAAGTTCTCGGTCCTGCTCTTCGCGGCCTCCGCGCTCGTCGCGAGCCCCTGGCTCTTTCGCGCCGGGCTCGGAAGGGGGCTCTTCGCCTGCGCCCTCTTCGCCTCCCTCTGGGTGATCCAGATGGTCGCGCTCATCAGCGGGATGAACTCCGTCTCGCTCAGAATGATGGACGAGGTTGATCGAGCTCCGGGCCGCGCGCTCGAGGAGCAGACGCTCTTCAGCCGAATTACGCCGGAAGCGAGCGTGCGCGCGCGGGTCGACACGCTGATCAAGAACGGAATCCTGGTTTCCGGGCCTGAGGGAACGATACAGCTCGCGCGACCCGCGAGGGCGCTTGCCTCAGTCGCGAGGGCGATCCGCCGCGGGGTGGGCGCTCCACTCTCATGAGAGAGAAAGGCGACCGGCGGCCTCGCCTCGGTTTCCCACGGCACCCCGTCATCCTGGCCGCGGCCCTCGTCGGGCTCTGCCTGATCGCCTACCAGCCGGGCCGGATGGAGAACACGACCGGGGATACGGTCACGGCGCGGTACTGGCCTATCTCCATACTCAAGTTCGAGACCTGGACGATGAATCCGTTCCGTACCGAATTCGGTGCCTTCTCCAACGCCGACGTGAAGAACCAGAAAGGGGATGTCTACCCTTGGGGAGGGCTGGCCTCCCTGCCCTTCACGGTTCCCGTCTTTTTCGCGGCCGACGTGACGGGCTGGGGCTTCCGGCCTGGCGAGCGCTCGCTGACCTGGAAGGGCATCGACTCGGGCTGGAGCCACGACCGCGTCTACCGGATCTCGAAGTGGAACGGCGTCATCCTGGCGACGGCTTCGGTCCTCGCGCTCTTCGCCGTGTTGTGTCGGATCGTTTCGCCCCGGGCCGCAGCCGCCGCGAGCGTCATCTTCGCGCTCGGCACGTGGAACTGGAGCCTGAGCGCGCAGGGGCTCCACCCGCAGGGGATGGTCGTGCTCACGCACCAGATCGCGCTCGGACTGCTCCTGCCCCTCTGCGTGTCTTCGAAGATCGCCTGGAGGCGCTCCCTTCTCGCCGCGGCCCTGGGACCGATCCACGTCCTCATCTGGGCGCTGCGGCCGATCGACGCCGTCCTGATCGCGCCCGCGGTCCTGCTGCTGGCGCGCGACCGGCGGCTCTTGATTCCCTACGCAGCGGCCGCCGCGGCGGCGTTCGTGCCGACCCTTTTCGCGCAGCTCGCGGCATACGACCACCTCCTCGGCTTCTACGCCTGGATCACAGTCAAGGATCCGCCCGAGTTCAGCGGCCCGCTCGACTTCGTGGCCGCGCTCGGCTCGCTCCTCTTCTCCCCGAACCGCGGGGCGCTGGTGTTCTTTCCGTTCCTCATCCTGGCACCTTGGCTGTCGCGCATGGCGGGCCCCTGGAAGGCGAATCTCCGGGCCTTTGTCCGCTCCAGGAAGGCCCCTCCGACGCGCGCGGGCCAGCCGCCCGCAGGCCTGCCGGCGTCCTTCGCGGGCTATCTCGTCGTCGCCGTCCCCCTCTATGTGATCATGCTTGCGACGCTTCCTTCCTGGCACGCCACCTGGAGCTACGGCTCGCGCTACCTCTTCGATCTTGGTCCGTTCTTATTCCCCTTCGTCGCGCTCGCGATCGAACGGGCGATGAGCGTGGCGAGTCGCGGCCGCAGGGGGGGAGCTCGGGGCGCGGACGCGGGGCCACGCTGGCTCGCGGCCGCGCTCGCGTTCGCCAGCCTCCAAGCCGTCTTCATCCACGGCATGGGCCATCGCAACTACGACGTCTGGGTCTGGAACTTCGAGATGCAGCCCATCACCACCTCCAAGACCTGGCACCTCGCCAACCCGATGCTCGTCGAGGTCTGGCGCCGAGGCTCGAACGACGGGCGCTGGTCGGACGCCTACCAGCGGCTCCTGAACTACGGGTTTTAGCGGTGGTTCCGCCTGAAGTGCACAAAGCGTGGACTTGAGGCTCGACCAGGGGCCTGGTCAGGCGCGAAGTGCACGGATTGTGGATTTCAGAAAGCGCTAGTCGCCGGCCGACGCGCCCCCGGCGCCTTCGTAGGGACTCTCGGCCGACGCGCCCTCCTGGCCGCTGGCATCCGTGCGGGGATCCGGGACATTCGCGGCGACGGGAGGTGCGCCCCCAGGGTCCGGCAGCCGGCACTCCCGCGTGGCGCTGGCCCAGCACTCGTGCCTGAGCGTTCCCCGGCGCATGAGGATATGGCATGCGCGCGAGGTGTAGAGGCCCGGGAAGAGCAGCTCCCAGTCGGAGAGCGGGACCGGCTGCCCGCGCAGGCCGAAACACTTGAACATCGCGTGGACGTCCGCCTCGCGGCGAACCCGGTCGAGGTAGGCGTCTTCGTCCTCGAGCTCCTCGCTCACCGGAAGACCGGGATAGGCGAAGGCGTAGCCATACACCTCCCTCACCTCCGCGCGCGCGCCCTGGGCCGCAAGAAGCGCGATCGCTGAAGCACCTGCCAACATCGTTTTCCAAATCTTCATCTTAAAAATCCATCCCCACCGAGAAATGAATTGAAGGAACCGCGGTCACCTGGATGCCCTTGCCGGGCAGGTCACTGGGCAGCACGTCCGGCCCGCCCAGAACGTCGATCCGAAGCGGCATCGTCGCGTCGCCGTACTCAGGCATCGCGATCGGGACGCGGACCGACACGCCCCCGTGAAGCCCCTGCGATCCGGCGACGCTCCCGGCTGCGGCACCCGCGCCTCCGGCCGCGACCTTCGTGACTTCCCGAAGCAGGAGGCCCATCTGCGCACGTGAAAGCTCGATCTGAAGTAGCTGCAAGTCCGTGGACCGCGACATCACGAATCCTCCGTCCGTCCGGAAGTAACCCTGGAAGCGGACAACATCGCCGACGCGGATCTCGCCCACGTATCGATCGCCCGCCTTCGCCCCCCGGAGGACCAGCACGGGAGGGGCGGCCGTACTCCAGGTGAAGGTGATGACGTAATGTTTGTCGGGGCCGAATCCAAGGGTGTCGATGCGAACCCGACCGGCCACGGCATCCCGAGCCTCCGGAACCGTAGGCGGCCTCTCGAGGGGGCGAACCGGGACCGGGTCGGCCACGGCCTGTGCGAGCTTCCAGTTTTCGTAGGCAGAAGTACTAGCGACGGGGCTCCAGACCGCGGCCTTGCCGTCGGGGTCGATTCCATACTCGCAGTCGGCGCGGGCGGACGCGGGCCCCCCGCATGCCAGCAGGAGTGCACCGAGGGTCACGATCGACACAGTCGCGGAGTCGTGGCCCATGGGATCGATGAGTGCAAAGCCCCTGCCGGGCCTCGCGGCACCCACGGGCTCGCAGGCGGGCCTATGTGCTGATCAAGGATTGGTCGGTGTCAAGCTACTGGAGCCGGTGCAGCACGCGGCGCACCTTGATGCCGCACTCGGGGCACCGGGCGGTTTCCTGGGTGAGATTGCGGCTGAAGTCGGTCACGTGGCTGAAATGGAGGTTGGCACCGCACATCACGCAATGCGTGTAACGCTGAATCACGTCACGAGCGGTGCCCAGAAATTGCGAGAGAGAATCGCTGGTCTCGACTTCGTCTCTCTCATCCATTTCGGCGTCCTCCATCATCCACAACAGTGCGAGCCTTGACGCTCGACCCGTTTGCCTTCCGTGTGCGTTTTGCGGGCCTTCCGGAGGGTCCGTCCTCCGGTGTGGTCGTGGCCTACACCCCTCCTTTCGGTGGGTGACCCGCTCGTCTAAACAGGCAATTTTTGCCTTTGGCAGCGCCCCGGCGGGTAGGTAGATTGCGGGCCTATGAACGCCCGAAGACCCACCCTGCTCGCAGTCTCGTGTGCCGTCGCCCTGGCATCCAGCGGCTGCACGCCTCGGAAATCAGTCTGGATCTATACGAGCCTCTACAAGGAAGTGATCGCGGAGATGGCTCCGGTCCTCAAGGCGGCCGTCCCCGAGGCCCAGGTCGAGTGGTTCCAGGGCGGCAGCGAGACGATTGCCGGCAAGCTCAATGCCGAGCTCGCCGCGGGCGGTCCCAAGGCCGATCTCATTCTGACGAGCGATCCCTTCTGGTACCTCGAGCTGAAAAAAGCGGGGCGCCTCCTGGCCTACGAGAGCCCGGCGGCCCGGGAGGTCCCGGCCGAGTTCCGCGACCCGGACCACGCGTTCGTCACGGTACGAATGCCCGTCCTGGTCATCGGCTACAACAGCGAGGCTTTCCAGGCGAAAGAGCTGCCCGAATCGTGGAAGGCACTCCTCTCCTCGAAGTGGAAGGACAAGATCTCGATGGGCAGCCCGCTGGAGTCGGGCACGAGCTTCACGGCGGTCGCGATGCTGAACCGTCAGTTCGGCTGGCCGTTCTTCGAGGCGCTTCGGCGGAACAACCTGGTGGCCGCGGGGGGAAACAGCTCCGTCATCACACGCATGGAGACGAAGGAGCGCCCTGTGGGCATCGTGCTCCTCGAGAACGTGCTCAAGGCCATGGACAAGGACTCACCGGTCCGGCCGATCTACCCTCTCGACGGAACGATCCCGGTTCCCAGTCCGATCGCCATACTGGCGGCGACGAAGCAGCCTGAGATCGCCCGCAAGGTCTACGACTGGTTCTTCTCGCCCCAGGCCCAGAACGCGATCATCCACGGAGGCATGTACTCACCCCTGCCCAGGATCGTTTCGCCCGACAAGGCTCGCCCCTGGGCCGATTTGAGGAGGCACCTCACCCCCTGGACTCCCGAGGTGCTCGAGCAGGTCTACCAGGCGCGCGAGGCGATCAAGACGAAGTTCACGGAGATCGTTCTTCGTTGAGCCGCCTCGCGGCTCACCTGCCATGATCCCAGGCCTCGCCGAAGCGGCGCTACGCACGGTTGCGCTCGGGGGGGTCGTGGCGGTCGCGTCGGGGGCGCTCGGGCTCGGGCTGGCGTGGGCGGTGGCGCGCACGGACCTGCCGGGAGCGCGGACGCTCGCGGGTCTGCTCTCGGTGCCCTACGCGCTTCCGGCCTACCTGCTCGGCATGGCCTGGGTCGTGCTCGGCAATCCCACGGTCGGACTGCTGCGCGACTTTCTGCCCCCCGGCGGCGCGTACGGCTTCCTGGGAATGGCATTCGTCGAGACCTGCGTGGCGTTCGCCTTTCCCTTCCTCGAGCTTCGAGCGGGTTTCGAGCGGCTGGATCCGGCGCTCGAGGAGGCCGCGAGGATGGGGGGCGCATCGCCCGCCCGGGTCTTCCGCGACGTGAGCCTGCCGCTGCTCAGGCCCGCGCTCGTCAACGGAATGTGCCTCTCATTCCTCTACACGGTCGCGGCCTTCGGCGTTCCGGCCATTCTGGGTGCGCCCGTGAGGCAGCAGGTGCTCACGACCCTCATTTATTCAGAGATCCGGATCGGCGGAGAGGCGGGGCTCGTTCGCGGCCTGACCCTCTCAGCGGGCCTGCTCGTGCTCGCGGCGCTGGCGATTCTCGTCGCCCGGCTGGCGGGTCACCGGGGAGCGGCGGCGATCGGGGGAGCGCGCTCGTCCAAGCCCTCCCTCGTCGCGCTCGGGGCGGCCCGCTGGCCGCTCGCCGGTGCGGCGTGGGGCTGGATCTTGGCCGCGGTCGCGCTGCCGTGGCTCGCCCTTGGAATGTCGGCCTTGGCCCCGGTGGCCGGAAAATACGACCCGGCGCTCTGGACGCTGAAGAATCTCAAGTACGTGCTCGGGCTTGCGGACTTTCAGGAAGCCATCCTGAACTCCTTCGCGCTCGCGCTCGGGGTCGCGTCCTCCGTGGTGATTGCGGGCTTTCTGCTTGCGTTCGCGGCCGAACGGCGCGGAAGTCGCTGGGCATCCGCGCTGATTGAGGCGTCGGGCGCGACGCTCGCCGTTCCGGGTACGGTCCTGGCGCTCGTGCTCGTGATGGTGTCCGCCTCGCTCACCCGGCTCGGCCTTCCGGCCGACGCTCCCCTCGCCCTCATGGCGCTCGCGTTCGCTCTCAAATATTTCGCCGTCGGCGGGCGCTCGCTTCGGGCCGCCTTTCGCCAGGTGCACCCGGCGCTCGAGGAAGCCGCGCGGCTGAGCGGCGCGACGACTCCTCGCCTGCTCTGGACGATCTGGACGCCGCTCCTCAGGAAGAGCCTCGGGGCGGCCTGGTTCCTCGCGGCGCTCCCCATGCTGACGGAGCTCACGATGAGCGTGCTGCTCACGGGCCCAGGCGCCGCGACGCTCGGAACCGTCTTGTTTCAGCTGCAGGAATACGCCGATCAGCCTTCGGCCGCCGCGATGGCCTGGATGCTGCTCACGGTGGCGCTTGCCGTGGGCTTTCTCTCGCGGGAAGGTCATCCCTCATGAGCGGACTGAAGCTCGACCGAGTCACCAAGAGCTATGGAGGGAAACTCGTCGTCCCTCCCCTCGACCTGGACGTGGCCGATGGCGCCTTCGTCGCGCTTCTGGGCCCGAGCGGCTGTGGCAAGACGACGCTCCTGCGCATGGTCGCGGGCCTCGAGAATCCTGACTCCGGCCGCATCCGGATCGGGAGTGCGCTCGTTTACGCGGACTCGGAGGCCGTCAATGTCCCACCCGAGCGCCGGGGCCTGGGAATGGTCTTTCAGTCCTACGCCGTCTGGCCGCACATGACTGTCGAGCGAAACGTGCGCTACCCGCTCGAGATCGGCCGAAAGCGACTCGGCCTCGACGAAACCTCCATCCGAGTGCGCACGCGCGAGGCGCTCGAGCTCGTTCACCTCGAGGTGTTTGCCGCGAGGTACCCGCATCAGCTCTCGGGCGGCCAGCAGCAGCGCGAGGCGCTCGCCCGGGGCCTCGCGATGCGGCCGCCGGTGCTGCTGCTCGACGAACCCCTTTCCAACCTCGACGCACGACTCCGCGCGGAGATGCGCCGCGAGATTCGCGATCTGCACCGAAAGCTGGGAATGACCCTCCTCTACGTGACTCATGATCAGAGAGAAGCCTTTGAAATGGCTACTCTGGTCGTGGTTCTGAACGAGGGCCGGATCGCGCAGCTCGGCGCCCCTTCTGACGTGCGTCAGCGACCCGCGCCCGGCTTCGTGACCGAGTTTCTTGCCGAATTCTAGGTGCGATTGACTGACGGATCGTCAGGCAATCCCGGTAAGACCCCCTTGCCCACCCTGGATTCGCTGACGACTCGTCAACGAATCCTTGGAACCCCTGCGGGACGAGGCTAAGAGGGAGTCATGCTGAAGCACTTCGCCGCCACCGTAGCGCTGACTCTTTGCACCCTTTCCTGCGCGAGCGCGCCGCCCGCGCCTGAACGCGCAGAGATCACGCTTCAGGATTTCCAGCTCTCATCCCTTCCCGACTGGGCGAAGGACGGCCTCGAGGAAGGCATCTACCTCGACATCGACAGCCTCATGAAGCGCGCGGGTTTCACGCGCCTGGAGGCCGTAGAGACCCAGAGCCAGATGCGCGAGGCGCTCTTCGTGGATCACGCGCTGCGGCCCGAAGCCGCGTTTCAGCGCGCGCTGGGCCGCGTGCGCTCAGGGCAGCTCGACTCGGGCTGGAAGCCCGTCGAGTTCAAGCGGCCGGGCGAGTTCGTCGTCGTGGTCGACGGCGACGAGACGGTCTTCAAGCACTGGTTTGGCAGCTGGGAGCAGGGCAATTATGATCTCGAGGGCATCACCCCCGACGAGGCCGTGAGCGGCCGCGGCGAGCGGGTGAAGAGCGCCCGCCACGTGAGGTTCACGCCCGGGGTCGAGGCCTTCGTCGCCCGGATGCGCCGCAACCCCCTCTGCCGAGGAGTCGTGCTCTTCAGCGGCAAGCGCAACATCCCGACGCATGAAATCATGGCGCGCTGGAAGTTCAGCGACGGGCGCTCCGCGGCCGAGCATTTCGACGGAATTTTCGGGAGAAGCCACATGGTCCTCGGACGGCGAATCGTCGTGCCGGGCAAGGACCTGAGAATCATCGACCCTGAGCTCAAGCACGTCGTGCTCATCGACGACAATCCCGCAAAGGTGGTGCAGCACCAGATCACCCGCGCTCAGCCAAAATTCGATGCTGACCGCTACCTGCGTGCTCAGCAGAATGGGGATCGCGAGGCGATCACCTACTACGAAACCCTGCTCTCGAACGCGGCCGAGGAGATCGAGCGCGTTGCGCTGGACGCCGAGAAGCGAAAGGTTCACTTCTCGCAAGCTTTTCTTCCGTACTCCTACTCGGGCGAGCGCGTGTTCCGCACGCTCTCTCGCACCCTCGGAAACACCGAGCGCGCGCGGGAGCTCACCCAGCTCCGGCCCGAGATGCAGGACGCGACGTTCCGGCCCGACCGCGACATGCCCGTCGCAGACGCGCCGAAGCCGGCTCAAGCAAGCCCTTCAGGCAACTGAAGACGACTTCCGCCATGGCCCGACTCCCGGCCACGTTGTAATGAACGTCGTCGTAGAAGTACTCAACGCGCGCGCTCATCGCCCCATAGGCGTCGCAAACCGATAGGCCGTTGCTCCGGGCGACAGCGCGAACCTCCTCCGCATAGAGCTTGTAGAGATGAACCATGCTCTCGAGCGTGACCGTGAACGCCTGGGTCGCGGGTGTCATCCACAGCCGATCACGCATGGCCTGGGGCAGGTCGAGCGCATAGACCGCCGGCTGCGTGATCCAGACGCACCTCACGCTGGAACGCCGGCAGGCGCTCGCGAGCTCGGCGAGCGACTCGCGGAAGGGCCCGCTGACCTCCTTGGGAAAGAACTCGTGACGAACCGCCCGTTCCAGGGCCTTCGCCTCGCGTTCATGAAAGTGCCTGTCCTTGAACCAGTGGCCGAGCTCCGTCGGCTCGGCGTCGCTCTTGCCGTCCTGTCCCTGGTACTGCGAAATCCTGTCGGCGGGAACGAACGGTGTTCCCAGCAGGGAGGACCGGACCCGCTCCACGATCCTCCCCAGGAGCGAGCGCCTGGGCAGCATGGGATCGGTGAACCCGTCCGGTTGCCGGGACCCGAACTCGATCTCGATGTGCCGTATGGCGTCGTTCCCCCCGAGGAGGAAAACGACCACGTCGGGATCATAACGGAGAATCTCCTGAAAGGTTGCCAGGTGGTGGCGCATTCGCGTCCCAAGCACCCCGGTGTTCACGACCTCAGCCGGTCTTCGAAGCTCGCTCTTGAGCTTCTCCTGGAGCAGGTGGGTCCAGGTAAGCTCGTCGGCGATCGCGATCTGCTCCGTCGTCGACGCTCCGATCGCGAAGACCCGCAGGCCGGAGGCCTTTCCGTAATCGACGCGGGGATTGGCCCGAAAGCCCTTTCCGTCGGTCGTGATGACGTGGTCGCCATCCAGATCATTGAGGGCCCCGTCCCGGTAAGAGATCGTCGTGCGCAGAAACGGCGAGTTCACCTTGAAGTCGTCCGTCAGGAATCCCGAGAGGATCGTCTGAAGAAGCAGAAAAACCGCCAGCCACGCGCCTGCGATCCGGAGGCTGCGAACTCGAGGAAGCATGAGAACCGCCGGCAGAGCCAGAATCGCAACCATCGCAGCCGCCGCGTTCCCGGGCGACCTAAGCTCCCAGAATCCGAGGCCTGCGCTCGCCGAGACCAGAGTCCAGGCAGACCAGCAAGCCAGTCGCTCGATCCTGGCCTCGAAACCCGAGCGTCGACGAGGCATAGTGTCGAGTCTAACGTGCACTGGAGCGATTTGACACCCGGCGCGGTTCGCACCCCCGGCAAACTCCTTCACCGCTCAAGCATTCCGTTCGACATCCGAGACTTGGAACCATCCCCCGCCTGGCACGAAGGGTGCTTTTTCCCCCCTCCATCGCCCGGGTGAGGCCGGGCAAAGAAGGGATCAGGTGAAACGTATGAACAGCCGCACAGTCGAGCCAAAAGGCTCGCGAACAAGCAAGTACAGGAAAAGCCCCCTACTGACCTCGCTCTTCGCCGGAGTTCTCGCTGCGGGCACCCTCGCCTCCGGCTCGGCGCTCGACGCCTTCGCCGCGCCCTCGACTGCCCTGCCCCCGGGCCTCGCCGCCATCTCCGCCGCCCGACGGTGGGATGGGGCCGAGGCCAGGTCGGTGGGGACTTGGGAAGGCCGCGACGCTCGCTGGTGGGAATCCTGGGAGCTCTCCCCCGACGGTTCGGTGGTGAGCACCATCGAATGGAAGGACGATTCCCACGCCATCACGGTTTGGGATGCCGGCAGCGGCGAGTGGCTTGCGACCGCCTGGAGCGGAACCGACCTCCGTGCCTGGATGGACGGCGAGCGGATCCTCTGGAGAACCGACGCCGAGTGGAAAGACTGGGCTCGGGCTACGATCTGGAACCTTCGGGCCGCGAATGCCGCTTGGAAGCGCGCTCCGACTCCCTGAATTCAGTGACCCCCCAACCCTCTCGCGACTCCCCGGGCGGCCCGTAGGAGCGGGCCGCCCGGACCCCCTCACCTCCCGGATTTCACTCGATTCTTAATCCATATAAAATTACTCAATTATTTCTAACGCGGGGCCGATAAGCGAGTGACCTGTCGAGCATCCACGCCCGAGGGGTCACCGATCCATGGGAATGTACACAGGCCGTTCAAGACGCACAGCCGGCAACAAGGGCGGGGGAGACATCGAGAAGTGGCTCTGGTCGTACAGCGACCTTTTCGCCAACCTCTCGATCGTCTTCCTGCTCGTCTATGTCATGACTTTCGTCCAGAACCTCACCCTGATGATCTCGGCAAGCGCCCAGACGAACAGGGTCGTCCAGCAGCACCAGAAGGAGATCGAGGAGCTGACGAAGCACTACGATCTTCAGCTCCAGGCCTATCAGGAACAGAAGGACCGCTATCTCGAAGGCCGCGCGACTCCGGGTGAGCGCGAAGCCCACACGCAGGCGATCGAGCGACTCAGCGAGCTCGAGGAGACGAAAAAGGCGGAGATCGACGAGCAGATGCAGGCGCTCTCCGCGGCCCAGGAAAAGCTTCGGGAGGTCGCGTCTTACAAGACTCTCGTCAAGAACATCATCGACTCGCGCGCCGTCGCGGAATCGAGAGTTCAGGAGCTGGAAGAGGCGAAGAACGAGGTCGAGAACCAGAAGCTCATCACGGAGCAGAAGCTCCGTGAGTTCCAGGAGAGCTTCGACGAGAAGCTCGTCGGTCGGCTTGAGACCGAGAAGGCTTCCCTCCGTCAGGAGCTCGCGCGGCTGGATGCGGCCCGGGACAAGAACGTCAAGGCGGGCCTTCAGATAGCGCGATCCGAGATCCGCAAGGCGTTCGATACCCAGCGGACGAAGGAGAGGTCCGAGCTCGAGGCCAAGCAGCTCGCCGAGCGTAACCGATTGCAGGGAGAGATCGACCGGATCGAAGCGGAGTCGACGCAGGCTCAGGACCGCCTCGGCAAAGCTCGCAGCGCGCTCGCCTCCGCCGAAAGCGACAAGGGCCGGGCGCTCGCGTCGATGGAGACCCTTCGCGGCGACCTGGACACGCTCCGAGCCGTAAAAACGCGCCGCGGGAAGACGATCGGGGAGATCGCGAGCGCGCTCGAAGGCGCCTTCGCCGGCGCGGGCGTAGGAGCCCAAACGGACGCGGCCTCGGGCGAAGTCGTCATCTACTTTCCGGAGGCTTACTTCGACTACGGAAGCAGCAGTCTGAAGCCGGAGATGAAGGCCGTTCTGCAGAAGGCCGTCCCTCTGTATGCGTCGACGGTCTTCGGAAACAAGAGATTCGCCTCCCGCATCGGTTCGGTCGAGATCGTCGGCTTCGCGTCCCCGACTTACGGAGGTCGCTACGTCGACCCCGGGAACATGAGCCCGGATGCGCGTCGCGCGCTGAACTACAACATGGACCTGAGCTACCGACGGGCCCGGGCGATCTTCGAGTTCATCTCAAATCCACGACAGCTCAAGTTCGACCACCAGCAAGACATGCTCCTGCTCACCAAGGTATCCGGCCGGAGCTATCTGGCCGCGAAGGCCACGGCCATGCCTCCAAGCGGATCGGTGCAGATGCCGGCAACCGACCCTGGCGTTGCCGGGATGATCGCCCAACCAGCGCCCAGAGCGCCCGCCTCGCAGCCG
>CAYJTX010000016.1:0-19720 GCA_964372615.1 uncultured Bacteriovoracaceae bacterium
TGTTCTTCGGCGCGCTCGGGATCGGGCTTCTCTTGGAGAGCCCCACCGCGGCCATCGCGATGGCCTGCGGCCTAGTCCTGGTCGTGGCCTACGTTAAGCTCGTGATTCCCCGGTACCGCGCGGAGGCTGCGGCCGCCGCCGCCACACGTGCTCCGCGCAGGCGGAGGCCCTCGACGGGCACCGGTGCGGCCGAGGGAAGTGACTCGCCGACCGGCGCTCCCGCCGGAACTCCGACGAGCGACGGGATAGGACCCGGAAGCCACACGAGCGCGCCCCCACCCGCTCCCTAATCAGTCCGATGACCGCCTTGGGCAACTATCGCGATCGCATCACTTCCCACCTTCGTGAGGACATGAGAATTCGCGCGTCCGTACTCGCGATGCGACGGATCTACTCCAACTTCCTCTACGACATCTACCTTTGCATTTACTGCGGCCTCATGGACAGCAAGTCCCATGGCGACGATCTCGTGACCTGCCTGATCGTCTGCCGCGAAGAGAAGCTCCGGATCATGTTCAAGCTCTGGACGACCGAGATCCGCGGCAATCGCCAGGAGTACATCGCCTCGGCCGTCAAACGCCTGACGGCCGAGGGCAAGACTCCCTTCAGCCTCGTGCGCGACGCGAAGACGTGGGTCAAGGAGCCGTTCACGCTCAAGGACCGGGCGGCTCTGCGGATGGCCGGCATCGACCTTCCCCGACCTCCTAAATCTCCGGAATAGTCCGATAGGGATACTGGGGGGAGCTGCTCCAACACAATGTGGTGGGAGATACCGGAGTACCGCATACGGGCTTACCTGCGGAATAAGTCCTCACGCGAAGACAAGCGCAAGCAGGAATCCGCCACTGGCCCGAGCCTTTACCGCGTACAGGGCGAGATCCGCGAACGCGGGTCGAACCGCGACTCCAGGGCCGAGCCTGTCTCCTGCCGGCTCATCCTCAACGACTTCGGTCCGACCGGCGTTCGGGTGTTCTGCGCGCGACGGCTGCAGATCGGGCGCCGTGTCGAGTTCGTGATCGAGCACCCACGCCCGTTCTACGTTGAAGCCAAAATCGCCTCCTGCGTCACTTACAGCGACCGAGAGGCGATCATCTCGCGGTTTCCCCATCGACACCGCGTCGAACTGTCCTTCATCTTCTTTTCGGAAGAGGAAAGACACGCGGTGCTTCAGTACTGGCGGCGCCTCACCTCGTATTTTCATAGAAGGGTCGGCAGCGCCTAGACGGGCCGCCCGAACGCGGGCCTTCGCCTCGGCGACAATCTTCAGGAATCCGGGAGAATGCTGCATGACCCCGGTCCTCCTGGAGAATACCTAGGTCAGGTCAGACACATTCACAAGACCTCGCTCCCGGGTATGCTGGGAGACTGGGATCGGGCGCGGATTGGAAAAGTCTCTTCGATGGCTCTCTCACCCGTTGAGTCCAGGCACTCGGGCACCGAGAACTGGGTCATCCCAGTCGTGACCTTGCGGGTCGCGCGAAAGAGCTCCACCACCGCGGCCAAGAACTACGAATCGACGGAGGTCTTGATCGAGAACTACTTCATTACTCCGGAGGACGCGCGGGTGGGAAAAACCGCTCGGAAACTGAGCTTCACGGAGGCCATCAATCGCATGGCGTTCGGATAACCGCCGCGTCGACGGGCGCTTTCCATGCTCCTCGATACTATCAACCTCAATCACGTCCGGATCTTCGAGTGCGTGTACCGGAACCGAAGCATGACGCTCGCCGCGCAGGAGCTTCACCTCACTCAGTCCGGGGTCAGCCAGCACGTGAGGACCTTCGAGGATGCCCTCGGCACGCGGCTCTTCGACCGGATCAAGCAGCGACTGGTTCCCACGGGAGCAGCCAACGCCCTTTATGCCTCCTGCTCCGGCAGCCTCCTGGGCATCGAGCACGCCCTTTCGGACCTCAAGGGTGGCGAGAGAAAGCTCTCCGGACCCGTGCGAATCGGCATGCCCATTGAGTTCGGCAACAACGTCGTCATGCCCCTCCTGGCCCGCATCGGCGCGAAACATCCCCTGCTTCGCTTTGAAGTCACCCTCGATTTCGCCTCCGCGATGAACGAAGGGCTCCTCGACGGAACGCTCGACTTCGCCTTCATCGACAGCTACGCGATGGATCGCCGGGTGACCACCGAGGGCGTATACGACGAGATCCTCGAGCTCTGCGCCCATCCGGACCTCCTCCAGAGGAAGGGCTCAGGCCGGCAGGATCGGCGTTTTTTCGAAGCGCTCGACTACGTGGAGTACCAGAAGGACGAGCCCATCCTCAGGATGTGGTTCTCCCATCACCTGGGCACCCGCGCTCTCAGCCTGAACATCCGCGCCCTCGTCATGGACGTTCAGGGGCTCGCCCGCCTCATCCAGAGCGGCCTCGGGGCCGGCGTCCTTCCCGGACACCTGCTGGGCAAGCTGCCCAAGGACGGTCCGAAGCTGCATCGCTTCAAGGGGAGCGGAAAGCCTCTCAAGAACTCGATCAGCGTAGCGTACCTCCGCGACCGAACGCACTCACCCGCCGCCCGGGCTGTCCTCGAGGCGCTCAAGGAAGCGATGGGGACCGGGGGCCCGTGAGCGACTGACACCTGACCTAGAATCCCGTTCCGACCGAGACGAACAGGATATTCGACGAGATCCGAAACCGGTCGTTCCCGAGATCGAGCGCCCGGTCGGCCGTGTACTCGGAAATGAAATGGCTGAGGCCCGCGCGCACGGCCCAACCGGCGAGCCGATAGGCGAGATAGAGCTCGGAGTTGAGCTGCCCGCGGTCGGGCTTGCCACCCAGGAGCACGTTGAAACCCGAGGCGCTCGCTCCCTGCGCTCCGGCCAGAGCGGGGTCGGTCGCCGCGTAGCTGCCCACGACCCGGTTCCCGAACCCGAAGCCGACGAGGTCAATATTGAAACCGAGGGCAAGGCCGGGCGCCACGCCCAACGGCTCGTACTCTACGTAGCCGGCGGCGTTCACGGAATAGGTACGCGCGATATCGATCGTCAGTGTGTTGACTTGGTTCTGGCTGATCAGCGTCGCGTCGGCCGAAGTGTAGCCCAGGCGCCTCCCGCCCAGGAAGGCGCTGAATCGAGCGCCCGCTCCGACAGACAGCCCGTCGAGCAGTCCGGCCCCAAAGAGCTGGTAAACGGCTAGCGCTCCGGACTTCCGCTCGGAGGCGACGCCGGCCGCGAGATCCACGTTCCAGGCTAAGGATGAATCCGCGCAAAACAGCAGAAGGCCCAGAGGCAGGCTCCCTTTTCTGATTCGGCGAGGTATTCTTTTCATGACCCCCAGCCTAAATCGCAAGGAGCCGGACCACAATGACCACTCGGACGCTATGGGTTGCACTTTCCCCGGGGTTGATTTCCATGTCCATGGAAGGGGCCCTCGCGGCCCCACCCGCCCGCCCCCCGAAGAAGGCGAAGGTCGCCGACACCCGGTTCGAAGCCGGCCTCCACCCGGATGACTCGACCGGAATCCGATTCGAGCTTCCCTACACGATGGGCACGCACAAGGGCGAAGCGCGCTCCGTCTCGGGCGAAGCGAAAATCAGGCTTTCCGATCTTTCGGTGATTTCAGCGGATCTGAAAGTGCCGGTGGAGTCGATCCGAACAGGCGACGAGAAGATGGATTGCCACATGTGGGAGTCGTTGGGACTGGATTACGAAAAGTCCGCCTTCCCGGAGTCGCATGTCTGCAACGACAACCAGCTGCCGAAGCAGGGGCCTGACTCGATCGCGCACCGGGAGATCCGCTTCGAGTGGATCGCGTCCAAGGCGCTCGGAGACCCGAAGGATCTCGACGCAGGAAACTCAGTCGCCGTCGAGCTCGAGGGGCGCTGGACGATCCACGGCGTCACCCGGCCCGGGAAGGCGACGTATCAGGTTTCCCGCGCGGAGGGCCAGCCGGGTGCGCTGAGGATTGAAGGCCGCCAGGACTTCCAGCTCGCAGACTTCGGCATCGAGGTGAAGCCCTTCCTCGTCATCAAGGCCAAAGGAGGAGCGACGGCGGTCATTGACCTGATCCTGAGGCCCGCTCCCAGTGTCCTGGGTCTGAAGTGAATTCACTTCAGACCCACCCCGCTAGTGGAAGACGGTCTCGAACTCCGTTTTTTCGCAGTCCTCGCCCTTGGCTCGTTTCAAAAACGTACGCCCTCGCGACTCGAGCAGCCTGCCGGTCTCACGCTCGAAGACGAACACGATCGGGCTTACGAAGAATCTAATGAAAAAGCTCGTCGGCCGCAGAAGCACTCGGACCGGACCCGAACCGGTCTGGCCCTTCTCAAGGGAAACTTCGAAGCCGAAGCTCTCCTGCCGGTCGGCCACTCCGAGGCGCAAGGGAACGGTCTCACCGGCGACGATCTCCTTCCACTTCCAACGCATGTAGGACAGGATCGACGGCCCGGCGACGAACCCTTCCTCGTAGTCTTCGGTATCCTCGTGAACCCGGCCCTTTGAATCCCGAAACGTGTATCTGACGATCCCGTCCCGAACCTCGATCCGCCCGGACTCTCCCGTCTGATGCTGCTCGAACCGGTAGTCGAGAGGGATCGGACCGCGGACCAGCGCACGCTCGGTGACGGCCGGAGCGCCGCCCGCTTCGGTAAAACTCGCCTCGATCTGGGTGGAGCCCCCGGGGATCGGTCGCTCCGTCCTGAGGTAGTTGAAGATCGGGCGCGTGCGCCCGGAGCCCGCCACGAAGAGCGTCGCCTTGAAGACCCGAGCGCCCGGGTTCGGCACCTTCTCGGCCGGCCAGGCCGAGAGCGCCGGAACCACTGAAATCAGGATGGCCACGAGCCCGGGAGCATGGTCCACTCGACGACGGTGACTCGAAGCACGGTTCAGCATCTTCGGTTCGGCTTCTCCCTCTACCTCGCTCCAGTGTACCTTTTTGCGCTCACTCAGGCCCGCGAGATCGATTCGCTGCGGGCTGTCGCGATTTTCGTGCTCCTCCACGTGTTCCTGTATCCAGCCAGCAACGGCTACAACAGCTACTACGACCGCGACGAAGGCAGCATCGGGGGCCTCGAGCGGCCGCCGCCGGTGGACCTATCGCTCCTTCGAGCCGCGAACGTGCTCGATGCCGTCGCGCTCGCCGGCGGACTGCTGCTTGACTGGCGGGTAGGAGCCCTCCTCGCGGCCTATATCGCGGCCTCGCGCGCCTACAGCCACCCCCGCATCCGCCTGAAGCGCAGGCCGTGGGCGGGCTGGTTCTCGGTATCGCTCTTCCAGGGCGCAGGCTCTTTTCTCGCGACCGCCATCGGCGTGGCGCCGGCGGCGCCCCTCGCGGAGCTCGCGCTGCCTGCTGCGCTCAGCTCACTCATCGTCGGCGCCTCCTACCCCCTCACGCAGATCTATCAGCACTCGGAGGACGGGAGGAGAGGCGACCAGACCCTCAGCCGGCTTCTCGGGGTGCGCGGAACGTTCCTGTTCTCCGGCGCGCTCTTCGCCGCCGCCGACCTCGGGATGGTTCATTACCTGGCTCAGGCGCAGGAACGACCCTTCTCGGCCTGGCTGTTCCAGGTCGCGCTCGCGCCCACGGTCTTTCTCTTCGCCTACTGGATGCACGGCGCATGGACCGATCCCTCGCGAGCGGATTTTCGCTCGACCATGCGGATGAACCGCGTCTCAGCACTCTCCACGGCCGGCTTCTTCCTGATCGAAAGAGCACTTCGCTAGAACGCAACTGCCATATCAAAGTGCCACCTGGAGTTCTGGCTGAAGTGCTGAAGCACCGAGCCTTCCTTGCCGTTGATGTAGTTATTTCCCAAGGTGAGGCTCACGCCGTCGTACATCTCGTGCTGGAGGGCGAGATCCAGCGCGTAGCCGCCCCCTCTCAGCTTAAGGAGCCCACCAGCGCGCGCGTACCACTTGCGCGCGAAGTTCCAGCGTACGCCCGGGATGAACGTACCGGCATAGAAGTCGAAAACATCGGAGGGATTCACGCCGACGAAGCCCTGGATCTGGTCGTAGATTTCGGCCGGCGCCTCGCTCGTGGTGTAAACGACCGACGCGAACTGGAAATACGCCAGGAGCGACGCGAAGTCCTTCCGCCAGCCGAGCGTGGCCAGGATGAACTGGCTCTCCCGGAAGGGCTCGATATCGGCGGCGGTCAATGAGCTGCCGATCCCCAGGTCGTTCAGATTGTCGATCACCTCCTGGTTGGAGGGCAGGTCGTTGTGAGACGCCGCCGGTAGCGTGCCCGCGATCGCGAAGAAGATGACCGACTTGAAAAGCGGCGCCTGGATGTCGAATGCGAAGTAGTGCTCCTGCTGGTACCGGGGCTCGCCGATGATCTGACCCTGAGGGAACCCGTTCGCGACGTCGAGCGTCAGCGCGGTTTTCAGAAGCACGAACTGCGGCACCGAGCCGTAACGGTACGTGTAAGCCAGCGCCGCGTCGAAGCCGACGCCCTTGTATTGAAGCCTGAGAAAGGGCTGCGGATTCTTGGGCGTGCGCTGGAGCATGTTGAAATCCAGCACGTAATCGGCCGGCGGGGTCACCGCTCCTCCGAGAAACGCCGGCAGCGAGGTTTTCAGGGCATTGACCGCCGCCGTCGTCATGAAGGTCGAGTAGTTGATCCAGCGTGACTTCGCGTCGAAGTAGATCGACGGCTGAAAGACCGGCAGCACGCCCGCCATCACGCTGAACTCGCCGGAGAGCTGGTGCTCGAAATCGATCGCCAGCGCCCCGAGCTTGTCGGAGTGGTAGAGATCGTAATAGTCGACCGGATTCAGGAAATCAGTCGGATTGAAAAGCGCGTCGACCCCCCAGTTGTACATGATTTTTCCGGCTCTCAGCGCCGTCTTCGCTCCGGCGCCGAAGCGCCCGAGCAGGTATCCCTCGTCGATTCGGGCCGTGTTTCGATCCGCATTGAGCGCGTCACCCCGGAACATGAAGTCGCTCTTGAACAGGAATCGCTGCCCGATCTCCAGGCGCGGTCTCAGGTGCGCGCGGGCGACCGCCTCCTGCTGCGACTTGTGGCCAACGTAGTTCGCCCCCCGGTAGGAGTTGAAGTTCGTCTCGAGCTCACCGCTCCAGTCGATGCGTTCCCTGAGCATTCCCTCGACGGCTCCCAGCTTGTCGAAGATTTCCTGGTTCGAAGCCTGCGGCGCCCCGCGGGCCTCGGCCGAAGCCAGACACAGAACCGCGGCTAACGCGCAGTTCTTCAGTATCTGCACCCCGCCGTCGAGCCTCACTTATCCAGACTCGAGACGGCGAAGGTGCTCGGATCGAACTGGACGGCGCCCTTCCAGCCCGAGTAGGTGAGCACCGTCCTCGAGGTCACTTCGGTGGCGGACTTGTGACTCGCTGCCACCAATTTCACGGGCCTCAACTTCGCGCCGAGCGGAGTGAATTCGCTCACCTGGAGGTTCTTCACCAGCTTTCCCCTGCCGTCATAGACCATGACGCCGCAGACGACGAAATTCGCCTTCGATATCGAAAGGACTCGCTTGGAAGTACCTGAGCTCTTCTTCTTGGCGACCGCGTTGATCGCATAAGCGGGCTCCTTGCAGAGTTTCGACGAGTAGTCGGCGGTCGGCCCGACCGCGAAAGTGTAGTCGAACTCCGAAGTCGACTCCTCCTTGAGGTCCGAGAACGAGACGTCGCTGTCGAGGATGCCCTCGGCGTCCTGATCGGAGTTGATCCGCGCCACCCTCTTCGCGCCGGGAAGGTAGACCCACTGGCCCGTGCCGGATTTGTCGCGAACAGTCAGGACCTTCGTCCCTTTCACTCCCCGGGGCGCCAAAAACGTGACGAGGCTCTTGCCTTCGTTCTGGTTCGCGTAGGAGGCCTGAATCATGAACTGGCGCTCGGGTTCCCGATCGCTTCCGTCCGGATTCTGCACCCGCATCGAGACGTAGACCTGCTCCGAATCGCCCGTCGTCTTTTCCGCGAGCTTGTGGATGATCCCCTCGGCCGCCTCATCCCCCGCGAATGAGTCGGGACCAGCCAGAAAACCGATTCCCAAACCGACCCCTGCCGCCAGTAGCAATTTCATGTCGCCATTGTCGGGAGCGCCCCAACTCCGCGCAAGCAGAAACTTCACGGAAACCCTCGCCTTCGCCTAGAATGAAGGGACGCATGATCGATCTCGTCCTGCGGTTTCGCTATCTGCTCCTCAGCGTCTTTGTCACCCTCTCGGTGGCCAGCGGCTTCGGAGTCTCGAAGCTTCGCTTCGAGTTTCTCAGGAGCATGCCCCTCCCCGACAATGACCCGGCGGTGCTCGCCAATCATGCGATGGGCGACCATTTCGGCGGTCACGAGCCTGTTACTTTCCTGGTCGAGACTCCGAACATCCTGTCCAAGGAGTCGATCCAGACCCTCAAGGACCTGACCGAGGACGTGACTTCTCTCACGGGCCTCGCCTCGAGGCAGGCGGTCTCGGGCCTGGCCACGATCCCGGAGATCGTGGCGAACGAGACAGATCTCCTGATCCAGCCGCTGCTCTCGACCCCGGACAACCTCGAGGCGCGGCTGCGCGCGAGCCCGTTCGTCAACGACCTGCTGATCAGCCCGGACCGCAAGGCGAGCCTTGTGATCGCCAGCCTGGGAGAACGGGCGGCGCCCGATCCGACCACGATCACCGCGGAGTTCCTTCGGACCCACGCCCAGGAGGTCAACGAGCTGGTCAAGAAGTACTCGCAGGGCGACACGAAGGTCTGGGCCACCAGCACCAGCCTCGTTCTGCAGATCGGCCAGGAGCGCACCCAGCACGAGATCCTGGTCCTGAGCCTTCTCGCGTTTGTCATGCTCCTCGTGGTGTTCTACATCTCCTTCCACAACGCGGGCCGGATCGCGCTCGCCTCGGCGGTGATGCTCCTCTCGATTTTCTGGACCCTCGGCGTGATGGGTCTCATGGGCATCCCGCTCTCGAACACCTCGATCTACGTCATCATCGTCGTGGTCGCCGTGGGCTCCTCCTACACGATTCACGTCATTTCGACGATCGAGCACTACATCCAGAAGGTCACCAGCCGGCGGATCGCGGTTCGCCTCGCCTCCTATGAGTTCTCGACGACGCTGCTGATGGTGTCGCTGACGTCGGTGCTCAGCTCGGTCTCTCTGATCACCTTCGACATTCCCGACATCCGCGAGCTCGGCGTCTTCCAGGGTCTGGGCATCACGTTCGCCTACCTCCTCTCTTTTTTCATCCTGCCGATCCTCGCGATTCGCACGTTCAAGGCCCGCTCCAACGGAGCTAGTCCGCATCTCGAGACCCCGAAGCCCGGAGAGCCCTCTGGCGCGACCCGGGTCTTCGACCGTGCGGTAGAGGCGTTCGGCCGCCTCATGCTCTGGCCGGTCTATCACCTCAAATGGCTGTCGCTCGCCCTCGTGGTGTCGCTTTTCTACCTCTCCGTGACCGGCATCCAGAAGGTCGTCGCCGATTTCGTGCTCGAGGAGACGATCCCGGAGGGCACCTTTCCGAGGGCGAGCTTCGAGAGGATTCGCGAGAAATTCGGCACCCTCAAGATTGCCTCCATCCTCGTCGAGGACACGGGCGGCGACGGCTGGCTCACTCCCGAGGGCCTGACCACCATCGACGGCCTCGAAACGGCGATCCGGGGACTACCCAACGTTCTCGTCCTACCGACCCTGACGACGCTCTTTCGGCAGCTCAACCAGGCGATGTTCCAGGAGGCCGGGCTGCCCGCGACCTCCGAGCGGCTGGAGCAGGCTCTCCTTCTCGTGGGGAAGAAGAAGCTCGGCCGGCTGGTCGACCGGTCGATGAAGCGAACCCTCATCACCTTCGCGATCCGTGAGTCGGATCCACAGGCCGTGGGGCGCACCCTCGACGACATCCGCGCCGAGCTGGCGAAGCTGCCCCCCAGGTTCCGGACGCATGTCGGAGGCTCCCTCGTGGTGATGAATTCGGTGAACAACTACATCATCCGGAACAAGATCATCAGCATCATGACCTGCCTCCTGATCGTGTTCCTGCTCTGCTCGCTCGTAAACGGATCCCTGAAGCTCGGATTCATCAGCGTCCTTCCCGCCACCCTCGCGGCGATGCTCACCTTCGCTTACATGGGCTGGGCCGGAATCCGGCTCGACCTCGGGACTGCCACGATCACGACGATCGCAATCGGGGTTGGAACTGATTTCGCGGTGCACTATCTCATGCGCTTTCGGTCGGATTTGTCCGAGTACCTCATCAGTCAGGGCCACCGGGTGCTACCCCGCCCCGAGGACTATGGGCACGTGATCCGGATAACGACCCGCGGCTACGGCAAGGCTATCATCCTGGACGCGATGTCCAACATCTTCGGCTTCGGCCCCCTGGTGCTCTCGAGCTTTCCCATCCTCAAGATCGCGGGAACGCTGCTGATCCTGAACCAGCTCGTGGTCATCGGGACGACCTTCTTCGTCACCCCGCTTCTTCTCTTAGTTTTCAAGCCCGGCCTTCCGAAGAGGGGTGAGAAGGAGACTCAGCATGAGCTCGTCGACCGCCCCCTCGGCGGCTAGCAAGAACCCCCAGCCCAACGTCAAGAAGCTGCGGCTGAACTACTTCACGCTCGCCTTTCAGCTTCGCGCGGCCACCTGGCTCACGGGAATCGGAGTATTCTGCTTCGCTATGATGGGGGTCATCCTCTACCTTGCGATCTACCGAGCCGCCGAAGGCGCCCCAAACGCCGCGGCCGCCAAGGAGCTCGTCGACAAGACGCTCGCTCCCGGGCTGCTCATCACGAACTACGGAGTCCTGCTCCCCCTTCTGATTCTTTGCATCTTCCTCATGGCCATCGGCATCGTGGGCACGCACAAGATCGCCGGCCCGCTCTTCGCCATCAAGCGACAGATGAACCGACTTCGCACGGGTCAGACCCGTGGCTCGCTGAACCTGCGTAGGGGCGACGAGCTCACGGACGTCGCGGGAGCGCTGAACGCGCTTTCACGCGAGTGGATGGCACGCGACGAGAAGGCGCTCGAGCAGATTCGGCAGGCACAAACCTGCGCGGGCTCAGGACAGCTGGCAGAGGCCCTCGCCGCGCTCGAAAACGCGGCCTCCCTCCTGGAGCCGCCCAAGATGGCAGCAGTCCAACAGGTCGCTCCTCCCGGGCACGAAGCCGCGCCGCCCGCGCACGCCACCCCCACGCCCCCTCCGCCGCCCGGCAGCCGCAAGGCGGCCTAAAAGAAATGCAGCCCGATCCCGGCTGACACCCAGAAGGCGATTGACGTCTGCGCTCCCGCGAGCGCCTCAGGGCGGCTCACCGGAATCAGCGAGCCGGCTTCCAGATAACCCGCGAAGTGAATGCCCTCATAGAGCGAGAACGGGTAGCGCACTCCCAGATTGGCGCCGAAGACGAGGAACTCGCTCGGAGTCTGCTTGCCGAGGCGGAGCCGCACCTCAGGCTCGGCCCGCGCGTGCGTGAAGATCCGATACACGAGGCTGCCGGCGATCAGGCGGCTTGAGGCCAAGCCCTGGCGCTGAACCTGATAGGCGACTCCCACTCCGAGAATCCGGTGATAGTAGCCCTTTTCGTTCCAGAGGGGACAGATCGTGAACTCTCCTTCCCCGCCGTAGGTCGCGCCGGTCGTGAAAGTCTGCTTGCCCGCCAAGCCCATTCCACGAAGCAGGAACGTCCAGTGCGAGGTCCTCCGATCCGCGTCCTCGTGGTGGCGGATGTCATAGCCGCCCCACTGGCGGTTGCCTTCGATTTCGGCGGTCACGATCTCGTTCGCCCGAACCCAGCCGTACTCGCCCTTCGGTGACTGCGCCTTGTACCCGTACTCTCCATGCACGTCCTTGCGGAACTCGTTGCTGACTTTCACCGTGCTCCCGCGCGCGAGAGTCGCGATCGGCGGCGAAGTATGGTTCGGCAGGTTGTATAGAACGACGTCAACGCCGATGACCTTGGCGTCCTGGGCCGCGAGCGCCTCGAGAGAGACGCATCCGAGGATCACGAGAAAGAGGGGTCTTCCGCTGAACGTCATCCTCCCTGGAGGGTACCTCCCGCTGGCGCATTATCCAAACCGGATACTCCGGCGCCGGAAGAGCGCACCTCGGGGCTCTGCGTATCCAGCAGGGTGAGCTCGCGCTCAGGCTGCAGGCGCTCGACGCGCGGCCGCGCGCAGACTTTCATGAAATCTCCGCACCGCCGCCCGGCCCTCCCCTGAGAAGAGGTAACCCTGCAGCTCCTGGATCGTTCCGATACTGCGGGCGGCCGGGCTGCGGCCCACGCCGAGAAGCTTGAGAACCTCGTCCACGTAGGCCTCGTCATGGAGTCGGATCCAGTCCCGGATCACCTGACGCGAGACCCCCTGGACCGGGTCCTCGTCGAGTCTCCAGAAGGAGTTTTCCGCGAACGGTTTCAACTGCGTATGCGGCTCGTACTCGATCCGCAGCTCGCGAGCGAGCGCCTCCGTCTCGCCCATGGCCTCGGCGACCGGGCGCACGAGGTACGAGTCGCTCACGTCGCGGAATACGATCCGGCCGGTGGGCCGAAGACCGCGGTCGAGCTGGATGAGCATGTTCTGGCTGTTCGGGGTCACCATCTGCAGGCCGTAACGCACGAGCAGGCGCGCCTTCGCGCGGCCGAGGGTATCCGCGTAAGCCTTGCCCCAGAACTCCGCGAACGCGGCACCGTTCGCTCGCGCGATGCCCTCGCCCGCGTACGGGATGCTGAGCGCCGGAACGTAGTAGTGACCGTCCATGAGCGGGGTCAGCTCACGCACGACGAAGCCGTTGCCGCTTTCGCTTTCCGCGGCGGTCAGGATCTCGCGCAGCATGACGACCCGGTCGTCGGTGCCGATCGCGACGTCGAGCCGGTCGAGATACTCCGAACGCACGAGCGCCGAGTCGATGTCGTCGCTCAGGTTGGCCTTCGCCGCCTGAAGCTCGGTCCGATGCGGGTAGTTGGTCGGAGCTTTGAGCGAGAACGCGGTTCCCGCCCGCTTGTTCCAGACGACGAGCGACCGGGAGGCCGTGAAACGCGCGGGCCAGCGCTCGGTCGCGGCCTTCGTGAAATAGGGCACGGTCGCGTCGGTGTTATAGGGATGCTTCGGCCACATCACGAACCCCTCGCGGACGAACGAGCGCCGGACGCCCTCCGGCAGGCGGGAGCCGAACTGCAGCTCAACGCCAGCGGCGTCGACGCGCGCCATCTCGAGCCCGAAGATCTGCTCGGTCTCGCGAAAGTACCGCAGACTTGCCTGCTCCTCCCACTGCACCAGCTGCTCGAAGGCGTTCGGGTTGTAACCGGTAGGAAAGCGATCCGTCGGAATCGCGGTCGAATGGGGAACGGCCGGGCGAGATCCCGGGCCAGCCGCGAGCTCACCGCCGATCAGGAACGCCTCGCGCCGGGCGTTGTAGGCCGTGCGGGCGATGAGAACTCGCTCACCGTCGGCGAAAACGATCTCCTCCGGGCGCACGCCGGCGGTGAACGAGAATCTCGCGTTTGCTTCGGTCGCGATCAACTCTCCCTCCAGCTTGAGTCGCTCGGCCTCGGTGACCGACCGAAAGCGAGGCTCGCGGCGCAGGCCGGACACGGACTCATCGATTGCCGTCACGCGCCGCGAAAAGCTCTCCGCGAGGAAGCGGTTTTCGGGATGCAGGAGGGTGTTGAAGACCTCCCGGCTGCCGTTCGGATTGAAACGCGTGACGTTGGGCCCGAGCAGCCTGCGAGCGAATGCCGAACCCGACTCGGTCGCAAGGACCCGCTCCGCGACAGCCCAGGCCGACGGCGACAGGCCAGGAACCCGCGCCTGCGCCTGCAGCGCCAGCGCGAATCCCAGTACCCCTGCAAAACACGCCCACGAACGCACCTGTCCGCTCATGCGAAATCCTCCGCTGAAAATGGAATGACCGTCACTGAGCAGCGGACTACACGGGGTGATTGCATAGCGTCAAACGATGTGCGTCATCTATCTGTGACGCGAAGCAGTAACTATCGTGCTGCGAGTTAGACTCGTAGCGTTATAGAAGCGCGGCGCTTGAAATGGTTCCCGGGCTGTGTCCTTCTCGAAAATCCACGGTGATTTAATTCAAGGAGAAATTTCGATGGTCCGGTCCAGCCTTCTCGGTTTGGTCTTTGCGTCTCTCGTATTGCCGCAAGCGGCTCAGGCGGAGGACCCGCCCTACAAGCAGTGGCTCGGCAAGCAGCGGGCCCTGGTCCTTCTGGTCGAGTGGCGCAACAAGGAGGCGAACGTCGACGTTCGCGAGGTGGAGGACACCTTCTTCGGCGAGGGCACGAAGAGCCTTCGCGAGTTCTTCACGGAGGGCTCGGCCGGAAAGTTCGACCTCTCCGGCGACGTTCGCCCCTGGAAGCGCTCATCCAAGCACTGGTTCGGGTTCCTCGGCTGCAACGCCAAGCGGCTGAGCGACGAAGCCTGGCGCCTGCACGGGCCTGAGGTCGACATCTCCGACTATGACGCCGACAACGACGGCAAGATCGACCACCTCTTCGTCGTGCACTCGGGGCGAATCTCCAAGGACCGCGTCGGCCCCGACTGCGTATTCCGCTGGAGCGGAACCGACTACGCCAATCACGTGGCGGTTTTCCAGTCCCAGGGCCTGGGCTCCAAGGGCAACAAGGTGCCGATCGGCTTCTACCTCCATGAGGCCGGCCACGGCTACTTCGCGCTCGGCGACTACTACGGGAAGCACAAGCACGGGAAGTACGGCAGCGGAATGTGGGGCATGATGGCGCTGGGCTGCTGGGGCCCGCATAACCAGATTCCGGTCGACGACCTTTTCCGCTATCCCGTGCACTTCGAGCCGGCGAGCAAGCTGCGCATCGGCTGGGCGGATCCTCTCGTCGTGACCGCCGACCGGCAGCGCGTGCGGCTGCGGCCCGTCGAGCTCACGAACGACGTCGCCGTGATCCCGGTCGACAAGTACAACTCGTACTACCTCGAGTACCGGACCCCGCGCGGCTTCTCCAAGGAGCTGCCGGGGCACGGGCTGCTCCTGTGGCAGAACTGGTGGATCCAGCAGGCCGACGGCCGCGACGACCTCAATCGCGGACGCGACCTCGGGCGCCGGCCGCTTCCGCCGATCACCGAGAACTTCGGCGACTCCGGGGACCCGTTCCCCGGCGAGACGCGCCGCACGTTCTTCGTCGACGCGAAGGCGGGAATCATCGTCGAGCGGATCCAGACGACCGAGGAGTTCGCCGAGTTCGATGTGCGGTTTCTGGGCCGCGACAAGAGCCGGCCGTCGACTCCCGCACCGGGTCTCTTCCTGAACCCGTTCGGGTACGAAGAAGAGCTCTGAACAGGGACGAATGATCCGAATCAACCGGGGGGCGGTTCTCGTCTACCGCGTCTACGACGTCGCCGAGGAGATCGACCTCGCCGAGGTCGAGCGGGTCCTGAGCCAGGCCCAGGGAGAGGGCCGGGTTCGGATCGACCGGGCGTTGCGCCAGGCGGTCGTGATCCGGAACGCCCCGGTGCGCGTGCGCCTGGGTGAGACGAGCTTCCGGCTCGGCGACGAGCGGCTTCGCGCGGAGTCGTTCGCCACGATTCTCGACTACGGCGTCATCTCGATCAGCGTGCGCGTGCCGATTCCGCGCGGCGCCTCCTGGGACGAGCTGATCCGCCTGGCCGACCTCATCAACCGCTCCGGCACGGGAGCGGACGAGCTCGACGCCGTCGCGCGCGGGAAGGCGCGCGAGCTCGCCGCCCAGCTCCAGAGCGCGCTCAAGAGACCCATCGACCGCGACACCTTCGAGGATTACGTCATGTACTTTCTCGAGGAGGTCGACGGCGCAAAAACAGGCGCCGAGCTTCTCGAGCGGGCCGACGTTCCGGCCCTGATGCTCTCGGAGCCCAAGTTGCGGGTTTCCGAGGACAGCCGCAAGCAGGCTCTCGAGGACCGCTATCAGTACGGGGAGGAGGATCTCGTCGTCATCGACTGGAACAGCGCGCTCGTGCTGGAGCCCTCGGGCTCGACCGAGATCGCCGACGTGCTCGAGTTCGCGCTCTGCCACCTCCTTGAGGTGCGCTTCTACGACGGCATCCTCGACGAGCAGCTCGCCCGGCTCTACGACGAGGTCGAGGTCTGGCGCGCGCGACCCTGGTACGGCCGCTGGTTCTCGAAGCTCGCGCGCGAGGCGAACACCCAGTACCTCGAGATCTCCGAGGTCATGGAGCGGGTCGACAACTCCATCAAGGTCGTCGGCGACTTTTACTTCGCGGTGGTCTTCCGCGCGGCGATCCGCGGTTTCCGGGTGCTCGACTGGCAGTCCACCATCTCACGCAAGATGCAGGCGCTCACGCGTATTTCCGACATGATCCGCGATGAAACCGCCACCTACCGCAGCCACCTGCTCGAGCTGATCATCGTGATCCTGATCCTCGTGGAGCTGGTCGTTCCCTTCTTGAAGTCCTAGTCGGACGAGTAGCGGAGCCTACGCGAACTGCCGGGCAATCGGCAGCTCGCGCACCCTCTTGCCTGTCGCCGCGAAGATCGCGCCGGCAAGCGCGGGCGCGACCGGGGGAACGCCCGGCTCGCCCGCCCCGGAGGGAGGGCGATCGCTCTCGAGGAGATGCACGTGGATCTCGGGGCACTCGCTCATGCGCAAGACGGGGTAATCGTGGAAGTTCGACTGCTCGACCGCGCCGCCCTTGAGCGAGATGCGCCCGTGAAGCGCCGCCGACAGCCCGAAGACGATCGAGCCCTCGAGCTGCGAGCGCACCATGTCGGGATTGACCATCGACCCGCAGTCGACCGCGCAGTGGACCCGTTTCACCCGGACTGCGACCGGCGCCTCAGTGGGAAAGACATCCGCCTCGAGCGTCATCGCGACGTGGGTCTGGAAGCTGTAGTGGCTCGCGAAGCCCATCCCGTGGCCCGTCGGAAGCATGCGGCCCCAGCCGCCCTCGCGCGCGGCAAGCTCGATCACGCGCGCGAGCCGGCCCGAGTCGTAGGGATTCGTCGTCTTCGCGTCCCAGTCCGGAACGCCATGCGGCTTGAGGAGCTCGAGCCGAAGCTCGACCGGGTCCTTCCCGGTCGCCTGCGCGATCTCGTCGACAAAGCCGTTGACCGCGAAGGCGTGGAAAAGGTTGCAAACGGAGCGCAGCCAGCCCACGCGCACCGGGCTCTCGGCCGGCGCGCCCTCGCAGGCGAAGTTTGGGATGCGGTACGGGAAGTTCGAGGCCCCGAGGGCGAGCTCCCAGTCGCCGGGCTCGGTCTGGGTCGGATCGAAGAGCTTCATGATGGACGGGAATACGCTCCGGTGGCGCCAGCCGCTGATTTTTCCGGACGAGTCCAGCGTGGCGGCAAGCGCCTGGACGCTGACCGCGTGATAAAATCCGTGGCGGATCTCGTCTTCGCGGGTCCACGTTACCTTCACGGGCCGGCGCGTCTCGCGCGCGAGCGCCACGGCCTCAAGAACGAAGTCCACCTGCGACTTGCGCCCGAACGCGCCTCCGAGCCAGGTGACGTTCACCCGCACCTTCTCGAGAGGCAGCTTGAGCAGTGCGGCCGCGGCCTTCCTCGCGCCCTGCGGGTCCTGCGTCGGGGCCCAGATCTCGCATCCACGCGCGTCGACACGGGCCAGGCAGGAGGGCGGCTCCATCGTCGCGTGAACGAGGTAGGGCGCCCGGTAAGTCGCCTCGAGCGTCCGCGCGGCGCCCGCGCGAGTGGACTCGAAATCTCCCCAGCTTCGGTAGACCTTCCCGGGTTGGCGGACCCGCTCCTCCATCGCGCGCGCGAGCTCGGAGCTGCTCGGCTGGGGAGCGGCCTTCCAGTTCACCCGGACCGCCTTTCGCCCCTGCAGCGCCGCCCACGTCGAGTCAGCGACCACAGCGACGGCCTCTTCGGTGACGAGGGGCGTTCCGAGCGCCGGGAGCCGGATCACTCGCCGAACTCCCGGAACCGCGAGAGCCTCGGCTTTTCTCTCGACGGATCGGATCCTGCCGCCCACCTGGGGGCAGCGCTCGACGCTCGCGTGGAGCATCCCGTCCAGGTGAGCGTCGATCCCGAAGTGGGGGGCGCCGGCAGTGACCCTCGCGAGGTCTACTCCCGCGCTGGGCTTTCCGACGATTCGAAACTCGGAGCGCTCCTTGAGCTTCGGGGCTTTCGGAACCGGGATCGCGCTCGCAGCCTGGGCGACCGCGAAGTAGTCGAGCACGCGCCCCGATTTGCGATGGTGAACCTGGGCGCGAGCGGCCGTGCACTCGGAGGCCGGCGCCTCCCAGCGCTGCGCCGCCGCGGCGACGAGCATCTCGCGCGCGATCGCGCCGAGCTCCCGAAGCGGCAGCCAGTTCTTGATCACGCTCTGGCTGCCCTCCGTGCCCTGATCGCCGTACCTTTCATGGCCTTCGGCCTGGACGACCTCCACCTGGTCGAGATCGACCTCGAGCTCCTCGGCGATGAGCATCGCCATCGCGGTCCGGGTGCCCTGACCCATCTCCGAGCGGTGGCAGAAGAGGCGGATCTTCCGATCGGCCCCGATCGAGATGAAGGCGCTCGGCGAGAAATCCGAAGTTCCCTGTCCCAGGCCCTTGTCCGACGCGGACGCGCGGCGGGCGACAAGAGTGCCGGCAAGCGGTAACCCGCAGGCCAGAATCAACCCCTTGCCGATGCCGACTCCGGACTCCCTGAGAAACCGCCGGCGCGTGACTTTCGAGCCTGTCATTTCGACGTCCCCGCCGCCGCCTCGCGAATTGCGGCCCTGATTCTAGGATAGGTTCCGCAACGGCAGATGTTCCCGTTCATCGCCTCGCCGATCTCGGCGTCCGAGGGCGTCCCGCCGGCCGGGCGCTTGGCCAGGAACGCCACCGCGCTCATGATCTGGCCGGGCTGGCAGTAGCCGCATTGGGGTACGTTGTGCTTCCGCCAGGCCTCCTTCACGGGATGTTCCTCGGGCACTCCCTCGACGGTGGTGATGCTCTTGCCTCGAGCCACGCTCACCGGAGTCGTGCAGGACCGAACGGGGGCGCCATCCAGGTGCACCGTACAGGCGCCGCAAAGGGACATGCCGCAGCCGAACTTCGTTCCCTTCAAGTTCAGAATGTCGCGAAGGGCCCAGAGCAGCGGCATTTCCGGCGAAGTTCTTACCTGATACGGCCTACCGTTGACTCGCAGCTCGATCATGCTCCCCTCGCCCGCTGAGCCTAAACCCGGTCCTCGAGTGGCGCTATGATGTTCCGTTGCTTCCCCGAACGGCTAGGCCCGTCACCGAACACTGAGCAGGCAGCTGTCAGCAATCCGATGAACAACCCTCGGGGCACGCTCACCCGCTCAAACACGACCCGCTGGACCGCCTCGGACGTCATTTCAGTACCTTGTACCTCGGCCCGTGCGGGTTCTTACCGTGGCGCCGACGACGATCAGCGCGCTAGAACCGCCGCCGGAGTCACGCCTCCTCTTGTAGGTGCCATTGAGCGATCTCTCTCCACCGCTCGAACCCAATGCGCCGTAAGCCCTGAGTCACTCGCGAAGCGGATGAGCTTTCTGGATACCCAGATGGTCAAGGTAAGTGCTGATCTGGTTACGACCCGACAAGCACAGACGCAGTTGCAGGCCGATTTGAACTACATGAATGCGTCATACCAAGCATCCAAAGCGGTGCTGTATACAACCGCAGTTGCCGAGGCAGGTCTCTTGGCTCCTCATCTCTTTTTGGATGCGCGCTTTGCATTATGAGCTCGAACTCTTTTCCCACCACTACGCAAAGACAGTGGCAGCAGAACTCCTATTCCTTGACCTTTCGTCAGCCAATCCGTTCTGAGGGGGTGTGACTCGACTGGATTCGCTGACGAAACGTCAGGAAATCCAGACTAGATCGG
>CAYJTX010000017.1:0-11822 GCA_964372615.1 uncultured Bacteriovoracaceae bacterium
CGGTCGCGCTCCTGACGCAGACCGCGAGGGGAATCGGTCTCGTCAGCGACAACATCATCTTCATTGCCCTGCTCGTCGACAAGCTGCCGCGCAACCTGCAGGCACTGGCGAGGCAGCTTGGGATCGGCCTTGCCCTAGGGATGCGCCTGGCCCTCCTCTTCTCGATCGCGTGGGTCATGCGGCTCACGAACCCTCTCTTCTCGGTCCTGGGCAAGGAGTTCACGGGCCGGGACCTCATCCTGCTTCTGGGTGGGCTCTTCCTGATCGCGAAGGCGACCTACGAGATCCACGACAAGCTCGAGGGAGGGGACGACGACAGAGCCAAACCGGGCCGGAGGCGTGCGAGGTTCGGGGCCATCCTCATCCAGATCGCGGTGCTCGACCTCGTGTTCTCGCTCGACTCCGTGATCACCGCGGTCGGGATGGCGAGCCAGGTCTGGGTCATGGTCGCCGCGATGGTGACCTCGGTCGGGGTGATGCTGGTGGCATCCGGAGGGATCAGCTCCTTCGTCCAGCGGCATCCCACGATGAAGATCCTCGCGCTCGCGTTTCTCATCCTCATCGGGGTCATGCTGTCGGTCGAGGGTATGGGCGGACATGTGTCCAAGGGCTACATCTACTTCGCCATGGCGTTCTCGTTCGTCGTGGAGCTGCTCAATATCCGGTTTCGCAAGGCCGGGAAGGCCGTGGAGCTTCAGGGGCTGCCTTCCCATCCCCGTGAATTTCCAGATGTCTAAAGATTCAAGTTCCGGTTCGGATGCTGCGCGAGCGGTACGTGCGGCTGCTCCGGGCTAGCGCCTGAGCTCTTCAGCCCGGCGAACCAGCAGCGAAGAGCGCACGTGCGCGCCGACGACGGTGAGCGCCTGGCGAAGGGCCCCGCGCTGGGTCGCGTTGCATTCGCCCTGAGGCGCGGTGACGCCCGTTCGCAGATCCCAATCGATCCTCGCGTGGCAGCCGCCCTGGTTGTCCAGGAGGCGGGCGAGGAGCAGCGCCAGCGGCATGCGGAGCTGCGCCAGCTTGTCGGCGAGCACGCTCTGCCGCTCTTCGGCGGTGAGCAGCTCCGCAAGGCGAGCTTCGCTGAATGTGCGGGAGCCCACGAGCTTGGCCACGGTCTTTTCCTCGGTGTAGACGGGGTTGAGCTCGGCCAGCCTCGCGGGGGCGACCTGCGCCAGATCCGCGAGCGCCTTGTCGAGGAAGATCACCGCGCGTGAGAAGGTGGCCGCGTCTTCGACCCGGACGACGGTGCGGTCAGGCGCCCGACCGGGCGCGGTCGGGTTCGCGAGCAGCGTGATACCGGCTGCGGCTTCGCCTTCGCGTAGAATCGCGCCCGAGGCGCCGATCTTGGCGACGTGCATGCCACCCAGGTTCTTGAACGCCATCGTGAGCAGGCCCAGCGCAAGGCGGTGGGCGTCGGCAGGGACAAGCGCGCGGGAATTCGCGGCCTGGATATCGCCCAGGACCGAGTAGCCCGCTTCGCGGACCCAGGGGGCCGCGGGGCTCGTTCCCTCATAGAGGTAGACGAGGACCTCGAGGGCCCGCAGCGTCGAGGCGAGCTGCGTCGGCCCGGCAAGCGCCGGGTGCGCCACGAGTTTCACGCCCCGGGCAGGGTCGTAGGCGGCGATGTCCTCGGGGGAGAGTACGACGCGTTGGCCCGTCACCGGATCGGCGAAAGCGCCGCCGACCGAGGCGTCGCGCAGGCTTTCGCGGTCGCCCTTCTCAAGTGGAGCGATGCGGGGCTGCCGCGAGCGGCCTGAAGCCGGCGTGGTCACGCTCGGCGAGTGGTAACCCTTGAAGCTCAGGAGCTGCGAGAATGATCGCTGCAGCAGCACCACTGCGCAGAGCCGGTCGAGCTCCGAGTTGGAGCGGTAGATGCCTGTCAGCGCCGACGCGAGCGAGTCGCGGGTGGAACCGTAGAGCGGCAGGCGGGCCGCGAGAATCTCGGCGTGCACGGGCGTATCCAGGAACGCGTCCGCCGTCGGAACGGCGCCGCTCGGTCCTGCCACCGCGCGGCGGCCGAGGGTGACGACGAGCGATCCGCCGAGAGGGTCCTGCTCGCCGAAAAGGCCGGGAAACTTCTCCTTCAGCTTGTCGTTCGTCGCCGAGATCTGCATGGAGCGGAAGATCGAGGGAATGCGCCACGCGGTTCGCAGGGCCATGATCTGAAGGGTGCTGACGTGGCCTGCCCGGTGCCCCTCGAGCGCCATCTGGAGAAAGGCCTCCGGGGTATCGAGGACAAACTTCTCTCCCAGGGCGAAGAGCGTGAAGGGATTCTCGGAGAGGGAAACCGAACCCTTTTTCTCTCTACCGACTTCCCGCAGCAGCGAAAAGACGGGCTTGCCATCGGCAAGCGAGTCGCTGAGCTTGCCGAGGCGCTCGCAGGCGCCCAGGGGGGCCTCCGCGAGCGCGTTTGAAGCCTCGGGCAGGCGCGCGAGGCGCTCGGCCTCGGGCCCGACCGCCGGCTGCTCGGCGCGGAGGTCGTCCACGAACTTTCGCTCGATCGGGGCCGCGTATTTCTTCGCGCAGGCCGCGGAGCCCAGGGAGGCGGCGATCGAGATCGTGATGACCAGGCATGGCCTCGCCATGCCGAGAGATTTGAGGAGAACGGCTTGCTGTCTTCGATTTGGATTCAACATGGTCAGGTCCTCAGAAGTAGACGATCAGGTCGAGGCGCCCGTACGAGGCATAGGGCGTGTTTCGTCCGGCTACGACGGTGTTGTAGAGCGCCTTCACCTCGAGCGGCACGGCGAAGCGTTTGTCGCGAAACGCTGGGATGGTCGAGAAGCCGACGCCGAGCTCAGCCGCGTGGCTCAGGACCGACGTGCCCTCCGACAGGCCCGCGTAAAAGAGGTTGCCCGGGCCGCTGAAGGTGTCCTTGCCGCGGGTGAGGAGCTGATAGGCGCCCCAGAGGCTCCAGGATTTTCCGAAGGGCGTGAGCGTCGAGGCGAGCTCGCCCTCGAACTCGAGGCCCTGCTTGCGGGTGACGTCCTGCACCTGTCCGTCCTCGGGGCGGACGCTGGGGAGCGTGTCGGCCGAGTCGCGGGGTACCGCGCGCTGGCGCGTGTCTGGAAGGCTGTGCGTGACCTTCTGCGCCGACGAGAGGGTAACGACGGGGTTCATCTCCCAGTCCTGGAAGAGCTGGGCGCCGATGCCCCAGTTGCCTTGGCCCGTGCCGCCGTCCAGGCGGTTCGTGAGCGAGGGGTTGCTGCCCGTGGGAATGCGCGTTCCTGCGAGCGCGGTGAACCAGAAGCCGTCCTTCGCGTAAAGGTTGTACTTGAGGCCCATGCGGGTGTCGCCCCACTGGGTCGACTCGAGGTCGCGCGGAGGCTGGTAGCCCTTGCTGGTGAAGAGCGCGCTCTCGAAGAACGCGGTGTCGAAGCTCTTCGTCGAGAAGGAGTAGATGCCGTTGGTGAGATCCGGGGAGAGGTTGCCGATCTGCTCCTGGATCGCGGAGGCATTGTTGATCGAGCTCGCGCTGAAGGATGCCTTCACCTTGCGCGTGACGATCGGCGCGCGGATGCCGATGCTGAACCGGTCCGAGACGCCATACTCGAGGGCCGGCATCACCTGTGTGGCGCTGAGCGAGAAGTCCGAGTAGAGGTTGGCGGCCATGAGGTCGTTGCCCAGGCCGGGCTGAAGCCCGTTGAGCGAGCTCACGAGCGAGACCAGGCGTGGCTCCTTCGCGGCGAGGTCGCTCACGGTCACGCTGCGATTGAGAGAGTAGGTCATCCCCTGCAGCTCGCCCGCGTCGTTGTACTTGTTCGTGACCGGGTCCGTGGTGACGCCGACCATGCGGAATCGGAACACGCCCTTGGGCAGGACCTTGGCGGTCTCCGAGGCCTGAGCGAGTGTCGACGCCAGGGCAGCGAAGGTCGTCAGCAGCAATGTGGGTTTCGTCATCGGCTTCATCCTTTACTTGGCCCGCGCCAGACTGAATTTCGCACCGGGTCATACCATAGAAGTCATTGCTTTAACCTAAAAACCCTTTAATTATAGTAAGTTATTGAATTTGTTGATCTTATTTATCAACTTATTTCAGAGCAGGTGTGCTCACCTTAATAAGGGCGCGATTCGGGATCCCCCGCAAACTAGCATTTGCCGAAAGACGGGTGGGCCGCATATCAGGGGACTTCTTCTTTCTTTACGCGCGAGCCTTCGGCTCGACGGGGGTTCTCGCATGAGTCGCTGGGTGGGATCGGCGCTGGTCGCCGTCGTGGGTCTGTTTTCGGGGGTCGCCTGGGGAGACGGCGCGTGGCTCGTTCTCGAACGAGGAGCCGAAGGGCGCGAGGCTGAGGCGCGCGCGGTGCTCGCGGAAGTCGAGAGCGCGCTTCCCGCCTCCGTCCGGGCGGGGCTGGGCTCCGGCTCCATCGACGTGCGCTTTGACGACTGGCGGGCGCCGGCCGGCGACTGCACGACGAACGGGCTCTGGAAGGTGAAGCGTGGACGCCGAGAGCGCCCGCGGCTCGAGCTGCATGCGACTCTCCTGGAAGCCCGGGCCGTCACGCCCTGCTCCCGCGATCGGCACATGCTCGCGAAGGCGGCGCTCGTTCACGCGCTCGCGAGGCTCCACGAGGTCCGGTCGCCGCGCGCGGTCAGCTCGGACCCGGCGTTCCGCTATCTCATGGGCTTCGCCCGGGTAGGCACCCTGCCCGGAATCCCGCGGCCGCTTCGCTCGAAGAACCACCTCGAGGAGCGCAGCCCGGATCCGGCGGAGTGGGAGAGCCTCGAGGAGAGCGTCGCGACGAATCTCGAGTTCTTCGCGCTCGACCCCGAGTTCGCCTGCCGCCGCCCGGCGGTCGAGCAGTACCTCTCGGATCGTCTTGGCCAGGGTGCCTCGGTAGCGGGTGAGACCTGCCGGCTCGAGACGCGCGTCTGGCTGCAGTCCCAGAATCCGATCCTGGATCACCGGCTCGAGACGCGCCTGGATCCGGAGCGGGTCTATGAGGCGCACTACCTCTTCGCCGCGAAGGCCAAGCGGATCATGAGCCGCTGGGGCCACGCGATGATCCGGCTCGTCGTCTGCGCGCCGGAACGGGCGGTGGTCGGGCCGGACTGCCGCAGGGACATCCGACATCACGTCGTCATCAGCTACCGGGCGAACGTGCAGGATCTGCGCATCAGCAACTGGAAGGGCCTCACGGGGCGCTATCCCTCGCAGCTCTTCCTGCTGCCGTATCTGGAGGTCGTCGACGAGTACACCGAGGAGCAGCTCCGCGAGCTGATCAGCCTGCCTCTGGCCCTCAGCGGCAGCGAGCTGCGCATGCTCGTGAAGGGCGCGCTCGAGCAGTACTGGGAGTACCGGGGCCGCTACTACTTCGTGACGAACAACTGCTCGACGGAGACGCTCGACTTCCTGCGTGGCATTGTTCGCAAGGACGAGTTCGTGCGCGAGAGCTCGTGGACGCCGATCGGCCTCTACAAGGATCTCATCCGCACCGGGGTCATCGACGCCGCGTTGCTCGCGAACCGTGCCGAGGCGATCCGGGGGGGCTACTTCGTCGAGTCGAAGCAGCCCTCGCTCGAGAAGGCCTATGCCGCCGTCACGGGTACCCTGGGCGCCGCGCCCTTGGGAACGCTCGAGGCTTATCTGGGAACTTCGAGTCACGCCGAGAGGCGAGCCTTCCACGACGGCGCCTCGTCGGGCCTCGAGGCGGCGGGTCGTCGCCGCCTTGCTGGCTTCTTTTACTTCCTGGAGAGCTACCTCGACACGATCCGCAACAAGGAGCTGGTCGAAAAGGTCCTGGGTTATTACGAGAACTTGAAGCGCCGGGGCTCGGACGAGGCGGGGCTGCTCGATCGCTTCGACGCCTACGTCCGGCTGCACGTGGTGCCGCACCCGGTCGACCGGCTGCAATCCGGCTATGGCGTGCCGCAGCCCGGCGATTTTCGGGCTCCGTCGCCCGAGGATCCGGGTCGCGATCCTGAGGCGCTGGCGAGGCTGCAGCGTGAGGTACAGGCGCTGATCGCGAAGAAGTTCCCTTCTGAGTCGGGGGAAATCTCAGGCATTACGGCGAATCGCTCGCATTTTCGGCAAAGGATCCTTGAGTAGCGCGGCTCGGCCGTGCTAGCGAAAACTCTTCCGGGGGAACTTTCATGAAAAAGACATTTCGTGCGGTGGCAGTGGGTGTGGCGCTCAGTCTCGCGGCGACGACGGTCGCTCCGATGGGCGTGGCGCGGGCGGCGAGCGTTCCGCTGAATCTGGTGCTGGCGATCCTCTCGCTCGGCGCGGGGATCTACTCGGTGGCGCGTCTTGCGACGGCGACCGTGAACGACGGCGGCTACCAGAAGGAGATGCTGGTTCGCATCTCCGACGAGGCCGCGCTCTTCCTCGCGACCGAAGGCAGCGAGCGCCCGGCGCTCCTCGACGAGACTTTCGAGCTCATGCGCGAGGAGATCACCCGGCACGAGGGTGCTGAAGTCGCCGCGAAGTTCACCGACCTCGAGCTCGCGAAGAGCGTGATCGCGGCCGCTCACAAGGTCGAGACCGGTCAGCCCTGAGCCGCGCGTCGCGGTTCGGGACCCTCTCGCTTTTCGGCGAGCTCAGGCGGCGGGCGATTTCGGACGGGCGAATGCCTCGCGGACGAGAAGCGCGGTCACGAGCGCCGTTCCGGCGAGCAGGCCCGCGTCCGCCACGTTGAAAGGCAGGCGCTGCCAGGAGCCCGTGTCGAGAAGCAGCGTATCGATGACCGCGTTGGCTCTCCAATGATCCCAGAGGTTGGAGCCCCCGCAGGCCAGAAGCAGGCCCCACCCGACTCGCTCAGGCGCTTTCGCCCACGGCCATCGGGCCGCCACGCAAGCAAGGGTCGCCGCGAATACGCCTGTGGGCAGGTAGCGGGTGTAAGCCTCGATCGCCCCATCGGGGAGCATGGAGTACTCGTCGAAGGCGATCCCTCGGTTGAGCACGCGCGTGACCGAGAGCGTGCTCTGGCCGGCGATGGGCCGCGCCTTGAGGAGGGGCAGGTTCGCGGTCGACCAGGCCTTGAGCAGCTGGTCGGCCGCCGCGACTGCGAGGCCAGGCGCCAGGGTCCAGAGCCGCGCAAGCACGGGCTCAGTAGCTCCCGCAGGGACTGGTCGCGCAGACTCCGAAGATGTTTCCGGGGTCGACGATCCGCTTCATCGTGAAGGTGGTCCCGCCGCTGACTCCGGAGCCGCTCGTGTAGGTGAACCCGAGAAAGGGAGGCGACGCCGCCGAATCCGCCGGGCAGGTGACAGCGGCGGTCGCACCGGCCGCGACCTTCACGTTGTCGATCGTGAGCATTCCGTTCGAGGTGCAGGTGTCGCTCGTACCACAGTTGCCCGTCGTGAACTGAACCTTGCCGGTGGCGTCCGCGTAGGTTTGCACAAACGTCGGCCCGAAGGTGTTCAGGAACGAGCCCGCGGGAGCGGCCGTGGCCGTGACCGCCGCCACTCCGCTACAGACGCCGCCAAGCGAGCCCGAGTTCAGGTAGGAAGAGGAGTAGAGCAGGGACTTGCTCGAGTCGAAGAGCAGCGAGATGTTCCCGATCGTCGCGCCGGAGGTGGCCGAAAGCCTGAGCGCCGCTCCTGGGGGGCCGATGGTCGGGTAGGGGTAAATCGGCACGTGGTTGTCGAGCGTGCTGTTGGTCGCGTCGACGCCGACCGAGTTCAGAAGATCCATGAGGATGTTCAAGTTCGGCACCGTCGTGCTTGGATTGACCACGGTATCGGTGCTCTCGCAGTTGGACGTGTCGGTGGACACGCAGACGACTTTCGCGAAGTAGCTCTGCGAGCAGTTATTGGTGCCGTTGCCGATCGTGTAGCCCGTGAGCGTCGTCGGGGTCGAGGTGGCGGCCTCCTGGATCGAATTCGTCGCCGTGGCCGTCGTGCCGATAGAATAGACGAGGTCCCCTTCGACCAGGGTACCCCCGGACGCGCCGTGGTAGGTGTCGCCGTTGAGCTTCACCGAGCGGTCCGTGTTGTAGCAGATCTGAACTCCGACGAAACGCCCCTCCGGTGCGGTGATCGCGGCGAGCGAGACGGCCGCGAAGTCCGTATCCGTCCTCTTGAAGGTGTGCGGGAACGTGCCGCTCATGAGCGTGAGGTTCTTGTTGTCGGCGGTGATCAGCCGCAGCTCCGTGAAGGTGATGGTCATCTCGCTCGGGGTCACGAAGCCGGTGCCTGCGGCGCCGGCGTCCCGGGCGGTGAACGACAGGGCGAGAAATGCGATGAGTGTGGTGGTTCTCATGTGGATTCTCCCGAAGCGGTCAGAACTTCATTCCATTCGCGGCCGCGTCGTGGCCGGGGCCGACGCCCGATCCGCAGCGGGTCAGGGTCACGGCCGAGGCCAGCGCGGTCAGGAGGCACATCAAGAGCAGGAGCTTGTGTCGGTTCATGGAGGTCTCCTTTAGAGCTGGATTCCCACGCCGAGCTTGATTTCCGACGTGGTGTTACCCGAAAGCAGGTAGTGCGAGTAGCCGGCGAAGAGCCGGTTGACGGACCCGAACCAGGGCGAATTGAGGTTCTTGACGAGGTGGCCCGTGATGATCGGATGCGTGCCGCCATTGCCGACCCAGGTCTGGAGACCGCCGCCAGCCTCAGGCGAGAAATTCCAGAAGAGGTCCATGCCTGCGAGCCCCTGGACGTGCGTCGCAAGGAACTTTCCGCCGAAGGCGTTCTTGAGCACCGACAGGCCGAGGCTCCCTCGAACGTAAAGGGCCACGAGCTCGAGAGTGGGGTTCCAGCTGGTCTGGCCGGAAATGACGTTGCCCCCGCCTTTCTGGGTAGCCATGTAGGCGTTTCCCTGAAACTGCAGAATAGAAAGACCGGCACCAGACGCGTGGGCGGTATCAGCCGGCAGCCAGAGGGTGCTGGCGGCAAGGACGATGGAGAAGGCAATCAACGATCGCACAGGTCACCTCCTTGTGGTGCGAGCCGAAAGGCTCGACGTAGCGCGCGAAGTCATCAAACTACGGGTGGTATTCGCTAGTGTAAAGTACCCGCGCGGCCCGTTCCAGGTGAGAATTGCCGGATGGAGGGCCGGATTGTCGTGTGCCGGGAGGCCGGACGCGGTGACGTCAATCCGATGACCGAGTCTCAATCCACTTGAGGGCCCGCCCGAGCGGGTGAGGCTGCGAGGTGTCGAGCTCGAGCTCGTCTCCGCCCAATGCCGGAAACGGATAGGGCCCGGTCGCCAGGTGCTTCCGCATCTCCTCGATGTTCTCGATGTTCTCGATGTCCCGGTGGCCGGGGTGTCTTTCGCCGCTGCGGGCTCGGGCTTCGTATCGTGCCAGGATCGTCTCCGGCGGGGCGGTCAGCTTGAGATGGAGCAGCCGCGCCTCTTGCCGTCGCGCGCTCTTCGCGATCGCCTCGGCGACCGGCCCCGCGCTGAGGTTCGAGTCGACGACGAGGCTCGCACGGGCGCCAAGCAATTCGTCGATGAGGTGCGCGAGGAGGCGGAATGCTGCCTGGCCATGGCGGCGTGAGGTCTCGCGATCCTCGGTCCCGAGCACATCGAAGAGGATTTCCTTTAACGCATCTCGGCTGAGACAGGGAACGCCGAGGTTGGAGGCGATTCCTCGAGCGAGCGCGCTTTTGCCGACGCCGGGAGGGCCCGTGAGGATGACGAGTATTGAAGGTGAGCTCATCGCATGAATGGAAACCGCCGTGTCTACCGCGTCAACTTCCGATTGGATGAAGTTCGGCTCTCTTAGAGCGGGTCGTCATGGCCTGAACTTCATCACTTTGGAAGTTCAGCGGGGGTGTGGTCCGGTCGCGGTGCACCGCTGCGGGGCCGCACTTCGGCTCGACCGTCTTATATCCAAAGGGAATCGAAAAAACTTTGACAGCGACTGCTGGCGGCTCCACAGTTTCTCGAAGATCGTCAATTCACGATCGTTCGTGTGCTGACTGCGGAGGGGGATCCGCGGCGGCTGGTCGCGGTCGGCGAGGAACGCCGCACGCGGAAATCGAGCAGTTCTCGAAAGGAAAGAGGGGAAGGGGATGCCCATGCGACGTGAGGTGCGTGTATCCGGTGCGCGCCGGAGGGGGTCGAGCGGAAAAGTCCGCCGACAGTGGTTCTTGGCGGTGACGGGGCTGGCGCTCGCGGCGACGGCCACGCTCGTGTGGGGTGCGTCCTCGGCGCGCTCCGCGGAAGGGGAGCCCAAGGCGGTTCCCGGCGAATTCATCGTGAAGCTCAAGGGCGACAACGCTCCGGCGATGCGCGCGTACGTGGCGATGCTCGACGAGCTGGGCGCGACGGAAGTGAATGCGCTCAAGGTGTCGCCGTCCTACCGGAAGATCTTCGTTCCCGGAATGTCGATATATGAAGCTCTTCGACGGTTGAATGCATCCCAGGCGATCGAGTACGCGAGTCCCAACGTCATGATCCGGCTGGATACGCTCGGCGCGGACGGGATAATTCTGAATAATTCCGAAATGATGGAAGACACCCCGGCGCACCTGCCGAAGGACAAGCTCTTCGGCCAGCAATGGGCACTTCGCAACAACGGCGGCAAGTTTGGCAAAGAGCAATTCCCGGCGGTCAAGGGCGCGGACATCAAGGGCACGGAGGCGTGGGCAGCCAGGCCTGAGTCGCTCACTGCAGCGGCGGGCGTGGTCGTGGCGATCGTCGACACGGGGATCAACCTCAAGCACAAGGATCTGAAAGAAAACCTCTGGCGCAACCGCGGCGAGGAAGGTCCCTGGACTGCGTCGTCCGAGGAAGAGGCGTCCCGGACGAACGGTTGCCAGGACAAGTCCTGCAACCAGATCGACGACGACGCCAACGGCTACGTCGACGATATCCACGGCTGGAACTGGGCCGTGAAGGTGCGCCCGGGCGAGCCGCTCAAGGGCAACAACAACCCGAACGACGACATGATGCACGGATCGCACGTGTCCGGGATCATCGGGGCGAGCCACAACGAGCGCGGCGTCGCGGGCACGAACGCGAAGGTCCAGCTCATGGCCCTTCGGTTCCTCGACAAGCGGGGCTCGGGCACGCTCGAGGGCGGAATGGAAGCCATCGGGTACGCCGTCAAGATGGGCGCGGGGGTGGTCAACGCGAGCTGGGGCACGACCGAGACGGTCCGGCCCCTCTGCGACGTGATCGCCGATGCGGGCCAGAAGGGCATGTTCTTCGCGGTCGCCGCGGGGAACGCCGCCGAGGACAACGACTCCCTGCCGCGGTCGCCGGCGAACTGCCCGGCGCCCGAGGTGCTCAGCGTGGTGGCGAGCGATCCGAGAGACGGGCGCGCGAGCTTCTCGAGCTTCGGCCGAAAGCGCGCGCATCTGGCTGCTCCGGGCTACTCCATCCTGTCGACCGTGAAGAATCAGGCCTACCAGATGGCGAGCGGCACCTCGATGGCCACGCCGTACGTCGCGGGGGCCGCGGCGATGGTGATCGGGCTGAACCCCGAGCTGGTGCGCAAGCCGGTCGACGTGAAGGCCCTGCTCATGGACACCTCGGACATCACCCCGGTGCTCGCCTCGGCGAGCGTCTCGGGCGGGAGGCTCAATCTCCTGAACGCGGCTCTGGGGCGGGTTCCGGTGAACCACGAGCGACCCGTGAATGACCGATGGTCAGGAACGGTACGTCAGCCGCTGGAGACGGAGCATCCGTACGCCAACGGCATGAGGGCCGAGACCGTGATCCGGCACCCGGGAGCGAAGTGGATGCGGGTCCGGTTCGGGCGCTTCTCGATCGAGCGGGAGCGCGATCGGGTCGAGCTCTACGACGCGGACGGAAACCTCTTCGACGTGTTGACGGGATTCGGCACCTCGGCGGTCACTCGCGCGATCAAAGGCGACACGGCGAAGCTCGTGTTCGTCAGCGACGCGACGGTCGGCGGCTGGGGATATGAAGTTCA
>CAYJTX010000017.1:11922-16773 GCA_964372615.1 uncultured Bacteriovoracaceae bacterium
CGAAGCTCGTGTTCGTCAGCGACGCGACGGTCGGCGGCTGGGGATATGAAGTTCATGGCTACGAGTTCATGGAGTGAAGGAGAGCGCCATGTCGAAAATGTCAAAGATGACAATGTCAGTACTGGGCTGGATGCTGGCGGCGGGACTGGTCACACAGCCGGCTCTGGCGGAGTATCGACCCGGGGTGGGTCCCATCTCGCTGGGGGGCGCGAAGCCCCTGGCGGTGGATCTCGCGAAGTCGCTTCCCTCGGCATCCGACTTCAAGGGCAAGTCGGGCCTGGCCGCTTTGGGAGGGAGCTACGAGATCCAGCTGGTGGGCACGAAGTTCGCGGCGGTTTTCGACCCCGCGGGCGAGCCGGTCGCGGTGTTCGACCTCTCGCTGAACCACCTGGGGTGGAAGGAAATCATCCTGGGCGGCATCGGCTTCGGGGACCTCACGCTCTGGAAGCTCGTGAAGCTCTTTCGCAAGGCCAAGCGCGACGGCCGGGACGGCAACGAGCTCGAGCCGCAGCCGGTCGATCCCCAGGATTCCGACGACGGGATGCCTGACGCGGGCGATGGGGCCGAGCCGACTCGAGAGCAGGCTCTCGAGCGTGGCATGGATGTGATGAGCAAGCTCCGCTTCACGGAAGAGTGGGCGGCCCGCAACGGAGTACCGGACAACCGGGACGACGGCGAGGGCGTGCCCTTCCAGCTGGCGAACTTCACGCTGGGGGAAGTGCAGTATCCGAACGCGCAGTTCAAGGGGAAGGTGCTTGAGCCGTTCCTGAAGCTCGCTCAGGTGCTCTATCCGGAAGAGGAGTGGACGGACGAGTCGCTCCAGGAGTTCGCGTCGGAATTCGAGTTCCGCTTCGACCCGAAGAAGCCGGGTTACGACGTGGTCTGGAACCAGGGGACGCGCAGGCCCAAGAAGCCGCCGCACCTGCCTGGCATCGTCGTGAACTACGTCAATCCGTGGCAGAACCTGATCTACAAGCACAACCTGCATGAGATTCAGCGCTACGGGGAGGTGATGATCCGCTACTTCGGAGTTTACGGCATGATCATCGACTTCGTCGTGTCGCGGATCTGCCAGAATCTCACGGAGCGGCTCGACTACCACGAGAACGAGCTTCTGGCCTTGCTGGAGGCCTCCGAGAGGTTCGAGTACTCGGCGAACTACCCGACCGGTCTCATCGACGGCACGGTGAACGCCCTGTACATGAACAAGTACGCGGGTGTGAACGATCCGAACATCATCAACGGCATGAACAAGCGAAAGCTGGCGCTCATGTATCAGGAGAAGGCCCGGGGCAAGACGCGCACGCGGCTGGCCGAGATGGCCGTGAAGCGAGGGCTGAAGATCGACGAGATCGGCGGTGCGAAGTTCGCGGTCGTGCGGAGCACGAAGCATGAGACGGAGGGCCAGTTCAAGGGCATCTACAGCCTCGCGATCAAGCCGTACTGGCCGATCAAGGCGCTCAGCTTGCACGTGAACGCCAAGACGCCGGCTTTCAAGATCGTGGAGCGGTATGCCTGGGACCTCGCGGGCTTCGCGGCGCGCGTGCTCATCCCGAACAACATCGCCTTCCGGATCTGGAAGATCTCGGTATCGATCCGGCTTGAGCCCCATCAGAAGGACGACTTCGTCCGGGCGAGGATGATCCGGGAGACGAATCGCGAGGGCGAGCTCTCCGGGCTGGTGGACGAGGCCCTGGCAGGGCGCCTCACGCTTCCGCTCTCCTCGGACGAGCTTGCGTTCACCCGCAAGTCGCTCCGACAAACGCTCATCAATCCCTGGAAGCTCGAGCTGGACGAAGAGCCCGGGGTGGTCGCGAAGAATCTGAAGATGCTCAAGGAGCGAATCGGCTCCGCGGGGGCCTCTTCGTACTTCACGGCTGAACGGATGGTACCGGTTTCGCCCTGATGACCCGGCCGGGCGGAGCCCGGCCGAGAGAGTCATGGCGGCGCCGGATCAGGGGTGGCTCCCGCCCAAGGATCGGGTGGGAGCCCCGCTTGACCAACTGTACCCAGCCGCATAGGCTGGGAATCCGTGAGCGCGGTACTTGCTGTCATTCCCGCACGCTACGCGGCTACGCGACTTCCCGGAAAACCCCTCGCTGATCTACTCGGAAAGCCCATGGTTCAATGGGTTTACGAGCGTGCGCGCGCGGCCCGCCGGGTTTCCTGCGTGGTTGTCGCGACGGACGACGCTCGAGTCGAACGGGCGGTTCGGGCGTTCGGAGGCGATGTCGTGATGACCGATCCCGGCCTGGCGAGCGGTACGGACCGGGTCGCCGCCGTCGCCGAGGTTCGCGAAGCTGCCATTTACGTCAATGTCCAGGGCGACGAGCCCCTTCTCGATCCAGCCGCGATCGACCGGGCGGTCGAGCTCGTTGCAGCCGGCAAATTTCGCATGGCAACCGCCATGACGCCCCTTCGATCAGCCGATGAGCTCACGAACCCGGCCGTGGTGAAGGTGATCGCGGATCGATCCGGTCGAGCGATCTATTTTTCGCGTCATCCCATCCCCTATAGCCGGCAGAGCGGGCCTCCCGCGGGGGAGCCCTACGTCTGCCGCCGGCACGTGGGCCTCTACGTCTTTGACCGCGCGACACTTCGCGAGCTCCGGTCGTTGCCGCCCTGCGCACTGGAGCGGGCCGAGTCGCTCGAGCAGTTGCGGGCGCTCGAGGCTGGAATCGCGATCGGCTGCGCCGAAGCCGACTTCGTCTCAATCGGGGTGGACACGCCCGAGGAGCTTGAAAAGGCGAGAGCGGCTTTGGTACTCGAGATGAAAGGGAGCCGACATGGCTAAGCAGAGAAAGTACATCTTCGTGACCGGCGGCGTGCTCTCGAGCATCGGCAAGGGAATCAGCGCCTCAGCGATCGGGATGCTCATGGAGCAGCGGGGCATCCAGGTCACGATGATCAAGATGGACCCGTATCTGAACGTCGATCCCGGGACTATGAGCCCGTTCCAGCACGGGGAGGTCTTCGTGCTCGACGACGGGGCCGAGACGGATCTCGATCTCGGCCATTATTCCCGCTTCGTGCAGAGCGCGCGGTTCACCTGCAAGAACAGCTTCACGACGGGTCGGATCTACGACACGGTGATTCGCCGCGAGCGCGCGGGCGGTTACCTCGGCAAGACCGTGCAGGTGATTCCGCACATCACCGACGAGATCAAGCGGCACATCCGAGACGCGGCCGAAGGTTACGACATCGCGATCGTCGAGGTCGGCGGGACCGTGGGCGACATCGAGGGCCTGCCCTTTCTCGAGGCGATCCGGCAGATGAAGGCCGACGAGGGCGCGGGTAACGTGCTCTTCGTTCACCTGACGCTGGTTCCCTACATCGCCGCGGCGGGCGAGCTCAAGACCAAGCCGACCCAGCACAGCGTGAAGGAACTTCGCGAGATCGGAATCCAGCCCGACGTGCTGCTTTGTCGGAGCGACCGGCGTCTGTCAAAGGAAGTGAAGGACAAGATCGGCCTTTTCTGCAACCTGCCGGGCGAGCAGGTCTTCAGCGCGATCGACGTCGCGAGCATCTACGAGGTTCCGCTGCGCTTCCACGAGGAGCTTCTGGACGAAAAGGTCGCCGAAAAACTCGGCATCTGGACCGGCCGGCCCGACCTCTCGAAGTGGAGGGCGATGGTCGAGAAGATACGTGCGCCCAAGGGTGAGGTCACGATCGGAATCATCGGCAAGTACACGGACTGGCGCGACAGCTACAAGTCGCTCTCCGAGGCGCTGGTGCACGGAGGCGTGTCCAACGACGTCCGCGTGAACATGATCTATGTCGACTCCGAGGAGATCGAAAAGGGGTCGAACCTCGACCTGCTTCGTTCCGTCGACGGAATTCTGGTTCCGGGCGGATTCGGCGAGCGTGGCATCGAGGGGAAGATTCGCGCGGTCGAGTTCGCGCGCACCGAAGGCGTTCCCTACTTCGGCATCTGCCTCGGAATGCAGCTCGCGGTCGTCGAGTACGCCCGGAACGTCTGCGGACTGAAGGACGCGAACTCCGCGGTGTTCCGTCCGGACGGGTCGGCAAACGTCATCGATCTCATGGAGTCGCAGCGAAACGTCACGGACAAGGGCGGGACGATGCGGCTCGGGGCGTACGTCTGCAAGCTCGTCACCAAGCACGAGGGAAAGCCGACCGGGGCCTTCCAGGCCTATGGGAAAGACGAGATTTCCGAGAGGCATCGTCACCGCTTCGAGGTAGCGAACGCGTTCCGTGGGGAGCTCGAGGGCAAGGGCCTGCTGGTTTCGGGCAGGCATCACCACGAAAAGACCGGCTTGGAGCTGGTGGAGATGGTCGAGATCCCAGGGCACCGGTGGTTTCTGGGGTGCCAGTTCCATCCGGAGTTTCTGAGCAGGCCGCTCTCTCCCCATCCGCTCTTCTCCGCGTTCATTCGGGCGGCCAAGGAGATGAGAGCGGGTCAGCAGCGCAGCCTTCCCGGAATGGAGAAGAGGGGCAAGGGCGGAAGTACCATGGGCCGCCAGGCCGTTGCGACCGCTCCGGGCGGTATGGGATGACGTCTCAGCACTCCGAGGCTTTCACTCTGATCATCGGTCCTTGCGTCATCGAGGACGAGGGGCTGGTTTTCGAGGTCGCCGACGAGCTCAAGCGACAGCTCGCCGGTTTGCCCCTTCGCGTCTACTTCAAGGCTTCGTTCGACAAGGCGAACCGCACGTCGATTGACGGCTTCAGGGGGCCGGGGCTCGAGGCGGGCCTCAGGATTCTCGCGAAGGTCCGCGATCGGACGGGGTTCCAGCTCCTCACGGATTTTCACCTGCCCGACCAGGCCGAGAGCGTTGCCGAGGTCTGCGACTTCATCCAGGTTCCGGCGTTTCTCTGCCGTCAGACCGA
>CAYJTX010000017.1:16783-19469 GCA_964372615.1 uncultured Bacteriovoracaceae bacterium
CTCGCGCATGGAAGGCGCCTGAACGTGAAGAAGGGCCAGTTCCTGGCGCCGTGGGACGCACGGAACATCATTGAGAAGGTGCGCGCGACCGAGGAGCGTTACTTCAGGAACGAGCCCGGCAAGTGGACATCCGGGTCCCGACCCGTCTCCGACTGGTTCTGCGTCACCGAGCGGGGGGTGTCCTTCGGATACAACTCGCTCGTGGTCGACATGAGCTCGTTTCAGTGCATACACGGATTCGGAGTGCCGGTGATCTACGACGCCACTCACTCCATTCAGGTTCCCGGGGCCGCGCCCGGAGGTAAGAGCACCGGCGGCCGGCGCGAGTACCTCGAGACGCTGGGTCGCGCGGCGATCGCGGCGGGCGCCGACGGATTGTTCATCGAGTGCCACCCGCGTCCGGAGTCCGCGAAGAGCGACGGTCCTAACGCGTTGCCGGTTCAGTTCGCGGGTGCGTTCGTGCGGCAGCTTCTCGCGATCCGGGACCTCGTGAAAGGGATGCCGAAGCTGCTTCCGGAGACGGCCGCGAGAGGCGGCCCATGAACGCCAAAGACACGACCCTTGCCGCGAAGCTCCTCGGGACGCCGGACCTTCAGGCGCGGTTGAAAAAAATCAGGATTCTGATTCTCGACGTCGACGGCGTGATGACCGATGGCCGCCTCTTCTGGCTCGAGGGTCACGGGTTCACGCGGTTTTTTCACGTGAGGGACGGCTACGGACTGAAGCTGCTCATGAAGGCGGGTATCCAGGTCGCGGTCATCAGCGGCGGGGATTCGAAGGACGTACGCACGCGAATGGAATTTCTCAAGATTCCGCATGTTTTTCTGGGCGATGAGGAGAAGCTCAGGGCCCTCGAGAAGATCCGCGACGCCACGGGCTTCACCGACGATCAGATGGCGTTCATGGGCGACGACCTTTTCGACATCCCGGTTCTCGAGCAGGTCGGGTTCAGCGCGGCGGTTCCCCACGCGGTCGAGGCCGTGAAGGCCCGAGTCAACTACGTGACCGAGGCTGCCGGAGGCTGGGGAGCGGTTCGCGAGGTGGCGGACGCGATTCGCAAGGCGCAGGGTCACGGGCCTTACTAGCAGGGGGGGGCAGTAACTCTTTTGAGCGCGGCTGACCGCCTTCCGCTCACGTGCGGGTCGCTGGGTCTCTGCCCCTGGAAAGTGTCCCAATTAGGGACGGAAACGCGCTTGTGACTGGTCAGAACACTGCTTTTGTCCCTATGAGGGACAGCGAGGACCCCTCCTCCAGGACGTCGGTCGCGGCACTAGTAAGGCCCGTGACCCTGTGACTTACGTGGTGTCCTTGGGACGGAAGTACTTCGCTGGAATCCGGTGGTAGGCGACGAGCAATGCTCCGAGAAGGAGTGTAGCAAGTGCCGCTTGAAAATAGAGCGTGCCGGACATCGCCACCCGTACGCCGACCCAGCCGATCAGGGGGGCGGTGACGGCGAAGATGAGGTGCTGGGCGAAGGAAGCCAGCGAGAGCACGGTCGCCCGCTTGTCCTCGAACGTGTATCGGAGGATCCAGTCGCTGAAGATCGGACGGGAGAAGCCGCGAATCGCCTGATGCCCGAAGACGAAGAGCCAGCCGAGCGGGTGGTGCACCAGCGCCATTCCGAGCATCGGAAGCACGTCAAGAGCCGCCAGGAGCGCCAGCATGCGCCCGTTCCCCAGGCGATCCAGCGTTCGATGCGCCACGCGGCTCGCGCCCGCCGCGAAGAAGTTGAAGAGCGCGAACGCCACCCCGAAGCCCCAGACCGGGAAGCCGGTCTGCTCCATGTAAGGTTGATAGAGCCAGAGGAGCCACCGGTTGGACGCGATCAGGGCAGCCCCGAAGAGGATGTACCAACGGACCAGCCGGTGCTTGGCTACGAACTTCAGCGCCGCACGCATCAGCTCTCCGTAGGACCGGAGGGAATCGGAGAATGTCGGGTGTCTTACGCTGCGTCCGGCCTCGGTCATCCGCAGGGCGACGAGGAACGCGAGGAACGGGCCGATCGCCGAGAGCCCGAGGGTCAGGCGCTGGGAGTACTCGCCGATGAATCCTCCCGGGAGCATGCACACTCCCAGCGAAACCATCTGGAGCGAGCGGGCCGAGCCCTCGCGGGAGCGGAACTCCCGCGCCCGGCCGAGCCGGCTCAAGCTGTCGTAGAGCATCGCCGAGTCGGCTCCGGACATGAACGCGATACCCAGCGCGATCGTGATCTCGGCCGCCACGAAGGTCCAGAAGCCGTTGGCGATGGAGTAGAAGATCCATGAGACCGCGCAGATCGAGGAGCCGATCACGAGGCTCAGGCGCTTGCCGAGCCGGTCCGCGACCATCCCGGTCGGCACTTCCATGACGACGACGGCGATCGAGAAGATCGTCTGCAGGAGGTACATCTCGAAGGTGTCGAGTCCGTTGCGCTGCCAGAAGAGCACGATGATCGGCAGCGCGAACGGGGAAAACGAGAAGGGAAGGTACCACCGGTAAAGCCGGAGGTTCCGTTCGTAGGCCTTCTTCTGTTCGGGCAGGAGCGCCGACATTCGGGCAAGGTAGTCGAGAGTCGGAAAATTGGCGAGCCGGACCTAATGCGGCGCACATGAAGCTTCTCAAGTGGCCGGTGTGCAGGTTGCTGAAGTATCGGCGGGGAGATTGGCGGTTCCCCCTCTTCTGGCGCTCTAGTTTGTACCCGCGCCAG